>JACFNA010000161.1 GCA_019455085.1 Chitinophagaceae bacterium | reverse complement strand
TATTTTTTCGGTATCTATAATCTCGGCTCTGAAACCACCCCGGGTGTACCAGTATTTAGCGCTATGCGCTGCGGCTGCCACAACGGAACTCTCTTCAATAACCATTGGCACCATATATGATTTGCCATTTACCATTACATTGGGGCAAATACAGTAGGGGAGCGGGAAGTTTGTTATGGTGTTTTCACTGAACTCTTCCAGCAACTTTTGCACTTTGGGTTCCGTATGGTGGAAGCTTTTGAAGACAGCCAACGCACTGTTAGGGTCAGCATGGTGTTCAGTGACAACTCTTAATTTTTCATCCCGGCTCTTTTTGGAAAATCCGTGGACTATTTTTTCTTCACCCTTCATTTTATGTGTTCTTTTATCGTTAAGAATGTACGTGCTAATATCAGTCCTTCTATCTGGTAGTGAATATATTCTTCCAGTGCTTCCTGCGATTCGTTAGCGTGGCGCAGCATTTCGGATGCCTGGCCATAGAGTGCATTGAATTTTGATTTCCGGATGAGGTAATACCCATCCAGGAAAGTTTTGATGCCTCCGCTTATGATTAGTGTGTTGCACTTCACTTTGTTACCTGATTCTTCCAGCAGCCTGTTGCTGATATCCACCATCTCTTCGGCCGGCTGGCCCACCTGCACAAAAGGCATAAGGTATTTACTCTTTGTCTGGTTGCGGAGTAATTCAAGTTTTGAGAAGTTGGTGCCACCGTTAGCCGCAAATTCAATGGCGAGCAGCGGTAATTGCAGGAGTTGTTTCATGCTCTCGTAACCAAATCCCTGTCCCACTTCTTTGACAATTAACGGCAACCCGGTATGTTCCAGAAAGTGTCGGATGGTTTCGATGGGAGCCTGATGAATTCTGTCACCTTCAGGCTGCATCCATTCCTGCAATGGATTCACATGGATAATGACACCATCGGCATCAAGCCGGTGTACAAGGTCCTTTATGGCTTGTAGAGAACCGGACTGGATTAGCTTTTCAATTTGCGCAATTCCGAAATTGAGAAAATAAGGAGCATCCTTTCCGAGTAAAGGTCGCAGATCGAAGTCTTTTTCTTTTGTGGGATCCTCAAGGGCTATGCGCGCAGAACCTACTCCCATACCTAATCCGAATTTTGCCGCTGCCTTTGCAAGTCTTTGGTTCACAAGATTGGTTTTGGCTGTGCCTCCTGTCATGCTTGAAATCCACAGAGGGTACCTCAGTGTCTTATTGCCAAGCGCAATGGGCCATTCAGAGTTTGCGGCAGGATGCGCTGCTATCATGGGTTCGTAGTAGAACCGTGGGTCTATAGCAAAGTTCTGAGACGATAATGCCAGGGCCAGGTGACTGTCTTTTCTGGATTCTGTTTCTGCTGCACCGGCTAAGAGGTTGGCCTTGTTGCTCATAAATAATCGGAACTAATAATTTTAAAAAACTGTCGGCAACAATAACTGCTGATTATTAGTACGGTCGCAAAAGTACATTTTAATAATGGCAATTGGCAGGCTGAGCGGCTAATTTCCCGTGCTTTGGTCCACTTTTGTTTTTCGTTAGAGATTGGCATGTAGCCTGAAATGGCAGTCGCTGAGTCTTTTGTCGTGAATGGGAGGGTGGTGGGGTTAGTGGCGTGCCAATATTTCACGCTTTGGTCTCTTTTCTAATGTTGGCAATTAATTTGCGGATGAGGTTTCAAATACATTAAAAACTCAATAGCTATGGCTGAAAAATTAATTCTGGGGCCTCAACGTTTAGGCCCGCTTACTCCGTTAGTGGGAGAATGGGAAGGTAATGTGGGAGTGGATGTCTCTTACCATAATAAAGATGATCAAACCTCTGAGACAGGGTATTTCGAGCATGCATGGTTCAAACCAATCCCTGTGGTTGAAAATGGCCAGCAGACAATGGATGGACTCAATTATCAAATGACTGCATGGCGCCATGGAGAAGAAGCTATGGATCCTTTTCATGATGAGGTAGGATACCTTTTGTGGGATAAGAAAAACGGACAGATAATCAGATGTTTTGCAGTACCCCGCGGCCTTGCTATTCTTGCGGGAGGCGATGCCGGCCCGCGCGACAGGGTGCTGAAATTTGTAGCAGAACCCGGAAATCCGGGATACGGACTGAGCCAGAATAAATATCTGCTGGAAAGAGCGAAAGCAACAGCCTTCACCAGTGTTTTCAAATTTAATGATGATGGCACTTTCAGCTATACCTCAGATCTGGTGCTGAAACTGGCAGCTACCGGGCAGGAAATGCACCACACTGACAGGAATACCCTTCATAAAGTGAAATCCTATCATCCGAGCATTGTAAAAGACCTTTAGAAATTATTTGATCAATTTGAAGAAAACAAAAAAGTATGGATATAAAAGCATTTTGGGATAAGGCAGTTACTTATGAGGAGTACATGAAGAATGCCAGAGAATCGGTTGTCCACCCGAAAGAAGGAATTGAAACTGAATTCCATGAGTATTACAAGTTGGGCGTGCACCGGATGGAAAGGACAATGAAAATCTTCAATCCTGATAGTGCACAGGAAAAGGCACTTGCAGACAAAAAGTTTAAAGGCAAAATCCTGATTATATCAGAGGCGTGGTGTGGCGATGCCAGCAACGCAGTTCCTGTTGTTGAAAAATTTTTCAAGGATAATGAAGTAAGGATTACCTACAGAGATGATGAGCCTTCTCTCATTAATGATTTCCTCACTAATGGCTCTAAGTCTATTCCTATTGTGATTTTCCTTGACGAAGATTATAATGTGATAATCCATTGGGGTCCTCGGCCTGCCTATGGGCGCGAACTTTTCGAGAAGCACAAAAAAGATCCGACAGGGTACGACAAGGATCAGTTTCACAATGATGTGCAGAAATACTATGTGCAGAATAGAGGTAAGGACACAGTAGATGAAATGCTGGCGCTGATTTGAATGTGATTATGAAGTCCTCCTTGCAAATGTGACTTTATTGATAAACAAATAGCCGTAATCCCGGGAGGGTTACGGCTATTGTTATTATAATGAGAGACCATCGTTAATTCTATTCTTTTACTTTTACTACCCTTACCTTCCACACTTCAGGCCCCTTTTCCAGGTATTCCCATCTGAAAGGCTCTTTACTTTCTGCTTCCATCTGGTAATAGAGTGGTTTGGGATCGTGGTCGTTTATGAATTCAAAAGCTTCACCAGGCTTTATGTCAGCAAAGGCTTTGTAAAACATTTCGTGCCTTTCCGTGGGAGGATACGGACGAATATCCATTTCGTTTACTACAGAAAAGCCGTCATCGCCCAGTCCGCTTTTCACCACTTTCTTAATGTGTACTACATATTCATCCGGCACTTCTTTTTTGTACGACCAGATATGCTGACCGCCAAATTTCGTTTTGAAAATTTCCTTGATTTCTACCGGATCTTCTCTGGAAATGAGTTCCATGGTAGTGTCAGTTTCCATCATACCATACCTGTGGAATACGATTTGTTTCCATTCTTTCTTGTCGGCATTTCGTAAGTCGAGCAGGGTAGCGATGTCTTTCATTTCTCTGGCCTGAGAGTCTTCAGTACGTGTCACCTTCACTTTCCATTCTCTCCCACCACGGTTCAGATACTCCCAGCCCACTACGTCGCCATAGATAGACTTGAATTCATAGTACAGAGGAATGGGGTCATGGTCGTTGATGAAGATGAAACTCTGGCCGGCCGGCAATTCTCCGAATAACTTTACCAGTTTTTCATGGCGCTTAATTGGCACAAGCACTCTCACATCAAGTTCTTCAATCGGGTTATTTTCCACACTCATAATATTGATTTAATTGGTTTGTTAGCAAATTCGTTTTAGAAGGGCCTTAGCACCATCAGCGCTATTATTATCAGAAAAAGTACATTCTCTATTCGTTCGTAGAAAAACAACTTTCTTGCCAGCAAATAATAGTGGTCAGGTATCGTATCTCCCGTATGTTCTTTGAGTAATTTTTTTATCGGGCGTGATTTGGGCGAAAGCACTATGGGGCCAAATGCAAGCGCTATAAGAAATAAGGTCAGGCTGATTATATACCACCACTGTTGAAACAGATGGGTGTTTATGGCACCCATTGCCAGGCCCGAAAGTAACAGAATAGTACCTCCTACCATTACAAAAATGTGTAAGCGGTTGCGTATGATGTAAGCATGGCGCAGTTCTGTCATCGTTTTCGCTTTGGTAACTATGTAAATCATAACGAAGCCCGGCCCTAATCCGAGGATTGCCGAAAAAACATGAATTAACACCAGCAGTCTGTAGAGCGTCATATTTTAAATCTTCAATTATGCCTTTTCTTTTTGTACTAAAATTATCTCCTCCATATTTGGATCTACCGGACTTTGTAGTAAATGTGCGAATTTCCTAATAAAATCAATATTCCGCCTTTCGAAAATGGAAATAATATGAAGGCAGATTTTCATGATTCCGGATGTGCCTGTTTGATGGCGGACAGGATCATCTCTTCCAGATCGCGTCTGGGAATGAGCCCTCCTTTTCTCCAAACTTCCCTGCCGTTTATCAGCAACAGAAAAGTGGGCAGCGAAATTACTTTGTATGCAATCGGCGCTTTGGGATATTGATCTACGTTTATTCTGATAATCTCTACCACCTCCTTCATGCGTGCCTGTAAAGCGTTTAGTACCGGCTCCATTGTCTGGCAGGGCATACACCAGTCGGCATAAAAGTCAATTAAAACCGGTTTGTGGGCAGACTTCGTTTCGTCTATCATCTGAAAAATTGAATAAGCCAAAGTTCAGGATAAAATATTACAGAATTCTGAAACGGCACATTATCGGTCACGAATCATTATGAGTACCTTTGTAACCCTCTCAACCTCAGGCAGGAAAGAGGCATAGAAATAAAAATCACTATCACATAATAAAATAATCAACATGGAAAACCGAATAAACGTGGGAAAAATTGATCCGGCTGCCATTCAGGCAATGCTGGGGCTTGAAAAATACCTTGCACAGAGCGGCCTCGATAAGAAACTTTATGAACTGATAAAGACAAGAGCTTCGCAAATTAATGGCTGCGCACATTGCCTGAATATGCACACAAGAGATGCGCTCAAGATAGGCGAAACGGCACAGCGCCTGTTCCTTCTCGACGCCTGGAGAGAAACTGAACTCTTTACAGAAAAAGAAAGGGCCGCACTGGCACTCACAGAGGCGATGACTTTGATTGCTAATAATCAGGTGCCTGATGAAGTATATGATGAAGCGGCCAAACATCTTTCAGAGAAAGAACTTGTAGCGGTAATTATGGCTGTCGTGGCTATTAATGGATGGAACCGGATTGCCATTACCACCAGAGAACCGCTGGATTAATGACTTCTGTGGAAAATGGATTACCACACACATTACATCAACAGATTATTGTTTACACATTTTTTTAAATTCTGAATAAAGATTTACCAGTGGATACACAGGAAATAATTGACCGGTTGGATACCCTGAATACATTAAGCCGCGAGTTGGAAATAGGAGAGGAAGACAGAAGGAAAATGGCACAACAGGTAACAACTTATACTGATGGATTTATCAATGGGCTTCAGGAGGCAAGATGCTTTACAGATAAGGAAGCGTCGGGATTGAGTATTAGTGGCAAAAGGCATACTGTGGAGGAGTTGCTATCACTGTATCAGGAGGAGGTAATAGAAACAGGAATCATTGCGCCTTCGGGTAAGCATTTCGGTTATATACCTGCCGGAGGAATCTATACCGCGGCATTAGCCGATTTTTTGGCTGCAGTCACCAATCCCTATGCAGGAGTTCATTATGCCAATCCAGGGGCTGCCACTATTGAGAATGAGGTGGTCAACTGGCTAAAGAAAGTGTTTGGTTTTCCCGAAAGCAGTGTGGGAACGCTCACTTCCGGCGGTTCGGTATCCAACCTTGTAGCCTTTACGGCAGCAAGAGATAAATACAAGATAAAAAATGGTATCATACCTGAAAGTGTAGTGTATCTTACAGAGCAGGTGCATCACTCTGCACAAAAAGCACTCCGTATCATCGGGCTGGAAGACGTGGTGATACGGTATATACCTGTTGATGCGCATTTCAGAATGAAACCCTACGATCTGGATGCGCAGGTGAAGCGGGATATTGCAGATGGGTTAAATCCTTTTCTTGTGGTAGGGACGGCCGGCACTACGGATACGGGAGCGGTGGATCCGCTGAATGCCATTGCTGACGTGGCAGAGAAATACGACCTGTGGTATCATGTGGATGCAGCATACGGAGGCTTCTTCATCCTGACATCAAAGAAAGATTTGTTCAGAGGAATTGAAAGGGCCGACTCAGTGATTGTGGATCCGCACAAGAGCATGTTTATCCCGTATGGACTGGCTGGCGTACTGATAAAGGACAAGAACGCAGCATTTCACTCTAACTCGATCTCAGGAAATTATATGCAGGATGCGGCTGGAGAGGAGATGGCTAAGAGCCCGGCAAACCTCTCGCCTGAATTGACGCGTCACTTCAGAGGCTTGCGGCTGTGGTGGCCGTTGCAATTCCACGGAGTGGAGCCGTTTAGTGCATGCCTTGAGGAAAAACTGCTTCTTGTGAAATACTTCAGGTTGCGGCTGGCCGCATTGGGTTTTGAACTGGGGCCTGAGCCTGATTTGTCTGTGAGCTACTTCAGGTATCCGTTCGAGTCTGATGCCGAAGAAAAGAATAAGCAACTGATGGCGGAGATTCATAAAGACGGAGATACTTATTTTAGCTCTACTATCATTGACGGCCGTTTTGTAATTCGTATTGCGGTGCTATCGTTCAGGTCTAAACGAGAGACGGTGGACAGGGCTATAGCAATGATTGAGAGATGCCTTGCATTGGTGAAGTAAACAGCAGATGGGACGACAAAGATTTACTTCAGTCTTACCACTTCCGGCGCCTTACCCCAATGGGGTGGTACAATGTCTGAGGTCAGCAAAGGCATTGATGAGGTAATTCCTCCAAGATACACCACGGGGTGCAGGTACACCACCTTGCTGATTTTATAAAAGCGAATGGAATACGCGCACATAACACAAGGCTCATGGGTAGTGTAGAGTGTGCAGTCTGAAAGGTCTCGTGTGTGAAGTTGTCTTACGGCCAGTCTGATTGCTTCTATTTCTGCGTGGCAGGTGACGTCGTTTTTCGTATTTGCTGCTTCACGGGCTTCACAAACCACTTCTCCTCCCTTAACGATCAGGGCGCCTACA
>JACFNA010000160.1:2812-7241 GCA_019455085.1 Chitinophagaceae bacterium | reverse complement strand
TGCGAACGCTGCCACCTGAAGACAGTGCGTCTACCAATTTCGCCACCCGGGCGTTTTTTGGGATTGCAATATTAAGAGATAAGTACAACCTAAAAAAGAAAAAGTTTTACAAAGCAGACTGGCCCCATCCCCACTTTAAAAACAAAGGAAAGGCCCTGCCCCAGGTTTTCACATCATGACGCCCGTCTTTCAATTCTACATACCTGATATCTTCGGCACTATATCCCTTCCGTATGAGTTCATTAATCAGCGAAAGAGTATCGTCAATCGAATCAATAATTCCATTATTATTCCTGTCAGCAGTTTCGTCAAGCGTTCCTGTCTCAAAGAAAAATCTCAGATGCGGCGCAAAATCCCCCTCTCTTATACGATTATGCATAATCCGGTGCTCCTCCTCTACAAAATCAGGATGATCCTGGGCAATACTCCTCCACCAGAGCGAACCGCTAAAAACACCCACCCTCCTGAAAGTACCGGGATTCCGCCAGACAATATCCAGCGCTGACAAGCCACCCAGCGAAAAGCCACAGAACGAAAGGTCAGTAATCCTGTAATCATCCAGATGCTGATCCAGCGTAGGTAACAACTCCTGAAAAATAAACTTCTCGTACTGGCCTGCTTTAGCTCCCCTCCCCTTATAATCGCGCTCACCCACCGTTCCATATTCATTTCTCCTGTCTTCTCCACAGTGGATGCCTACACATACCAAAGGCCTGATTGCCCCCTGTTCGTATAGCGATTCCAGAATTTCATCAAAATGCATGGTAATCAAATCCTGCCCGTCGTTAATCAGGAGCAAACTCACCTCTCCCGAATCCTTTCCGGGAGGAAAATAAATGTCAGCCTTTACTTCTCTTAATAAAAATCCCGATGGAACTACTTCATTATAAATCCGCGTCAAACTCTTTTCTCTCATCATTATTCAAAAGTGGATAAAAATAGAAATTTTCAGAATTGTGCAAGAAAATATCTTTCCACTTTACGATTGAGGTATCTATTTCACCCAAAAAAGAAGAATATTCTAAAATTTTCGGGTGCGGCTTCCATTCTCAAATTACTTTGAATGAATTATTTACTCTATATTTAGTTCATCAAACTAGGAATTGCCCGTGCGCATTCCAATAAACATTAAACTCATAAGTGTATGAAAAAAATTGGTATTTTATTCGGGAAGGAGCGAAGCTTTCCTGATGCTTTTGTAAAGAGAGTAAATGAAAAAAATGTGGAAGGCATTATGGCAGAACCTGTACATATCGACAAGGTAATGCAGGGTGAAAGCAGTGGGTACGCCGTAATCATTGACCGTATTTCGCAAGACATCCCATTTTATCGCGCATTCCTGAAGAATGCAGCTATTTCAGGCACTGCTGTAATTAATAACCCTTTTTGGTGGAGTGCAGATGAGAAATTTTTTAATAATGCGCTGGCCACGAAGATAGATGTACCCGTACCTAAAACAGTGATTATCCCTTCGAGTACCATGCCACCTGATACCAGTGGTGAATCATTCAGCAACCTGGCATACCCACTCGATTGGAACTCCATATTCAACTACATTGGTTTCCCTGCGTATATGAAGCCTCATGCCGGAGGCGGATGGAAGAGCGTGTATAAAGTGGCAAACGCCGATGACTTCTTCGCTAAACATGGCGAAACGGGAGAACTGGTAATGATGTTGCAGGAAGAAATAGTATTTGAACAATATTACCGCTGCTACTGCATAGGAGGTAAACACGTGCGCATTATGCCTTATGAACCGCGCAACCCTCACCATCTCAGATACGTGTCAGACTTTAATCCGGGCGAAGAACTGCATCAGCTTATGACGGATATCGTCATCCGCTTATGTCACTATCTGGGCTACGACTTCAATACTGTGGAACTCGCTGTAAGAGATGGCATCCCTTATGCAATCGACTTCGGCAACCCTGCTCCGGATGCAGAAGTAACCAGTGTAGGCCAGGAAAACTTTGACTGGGTGGTTGAAACTGCCGCTAACTATGCAATAGAAAGAGCACTTCTGCATGAAGACGGAAAAGATAACCTTACCTGGGGCGAGTATGTCAAACGCAGCGCCGCAAGGATGAAGCTATACTAATCTCAATTAAATTCAGTAACAATTGATTCTTTATAATGATGGACCGCAAATACAGACAGTTCACTCTGGGGATTGAAGAGGAATACATGGTGCTGGACCCTGAAACCCGTGAACTTAAAAGCCATGAACAAAAGATTGTTCAGGAAGGCGAAAAGGTGATGAAAGACAGGGTTAAAGCAGAAATGCACCAGGCTGTAGTGGAAGTAGGCACCGGAATATGCCAGAATATTGACGAAGCCTTTATGGATGTCAGTACTTTGCGGCGAACAATCAGCCAGATTGCCGGTGACCTGGGTCTTTGGGTAGGTGCATCTGGCACACATCCCTTTAGCCACTGGGAGAGGCAGCTCATTACTGACCATCAGCGATACAACGAAATCATAAAGGAACTGCAGGAAGCAGCCAGAAGCAACCTGATCTTCGGCCTCCATGTACATGTGGGCATGGAAACCAGGGAGATGGCTATCCATATCGCAAACTCTGCCAGATACTTTCTTCCGCACATTTACGCGCTGAGCACAAACTCACCTTTTTGGGAAGGCAGGCAGACAGGTTACAAATCTTTTCGCACTAAGGTATTCGATAAGTTTCCACGCACAGGAATCCCCGACTACTTTGCGAGTATAGAAGACTATGACAACTATGTCAAATTGCTCATCAAAACCAATTGTATAGACAATGCCAAGAAAATATGGTGGGATTTGAGAGTGCATCCATTCTTCAATACTGTAGAATTCAGGATTTGTGATATCCCAATGACTGTTCAGGAAACCATCACCATTGCAGCACTCTTTCAGGGAATCTGCGCCAAGATTTACAAACTGAGAACCCAGAACCTGAACTTTATCACCTACCCGAGAATGCTGATTAATGAGAACAAATGGCGGGCGAGCAGATATGGGATTGACAGCAGCCTTATCGACTTCGGGAAGGAAAGTGAAGTAAACACAAGGGTGCTCATTTATGAATTACTCGACTTTATCGATGATGTCGCCGTGCCGTTAGGAATCCGCAATACCATAAACTATGTACCCACCCTGCTTGAAGAGGGTACCGGTGCAGATCGTCAGCTAAAAGTCTTCAACGAATCAAAAAGCCTTATTGATGTAGTGGACTATATCCATTCTCAGTTTCTTTATGGCATTGCCTGATAACTACGAAAGGATTTAATATGAAAGCCACCTGCATTACGCAAGTGGCTTTTTACATTTGTGCAGTCAGCCAAAACAATGGGGAGCCTGTATGTCCTGCAAAGGAGGATGTGACTTGAATAAATACGCAATTTTCAGGCAGCCCTTTCGGGAATGAAACAGTCTGTCAAAAGTCTGTTTTGGATCTTTGTGGCATGGGCAAATTTGTCTTTGAAGATTTCCATACAGTATGAATTGCGACCGAAAATTGTTTAGAGATTCACGTTAATTATTGTGTTACAGTATCTTTCGGTTGGGTTACCATGGCATGCATTACAAATTTTTGGAGGTATATACCCATTAATAGTTTGAGTAGTATAGTTGGGAGTCTTAGTTACTTTCACTGTTTGACCAATATTGGTTTCTGTTGTTGTAGTAGTGTATGTGCCTGTTGCAACACTATATGAGTAACTCCCCTGACCACCACCCACCAGGCCTTTACCATTACAAACTCCACATATACCGTTTTGCCAATCCAGCTCAGGACGATAACCTCTTATAACATATAAAGAAGCTTGTTGTTTTGCCCAGTTTGTTAGAGGTTCTGTACCAATTTTCATGACAAAGTCTCTCAAACTATTATCCCAGTAAAAATCAAGAGGTTTCAAATCGTTTTGGGACAGTTGAAGAAATGGATAGATACGGGAATCAGCTTCAACATAGCATTTGCTTTTATCAAGCGGGTTAATACTTACGGTTCTTGCAACCAGTTTAGGAAGTGTTTTGGCATGTGCATTCGCACTTATCCTTGAAGCGATTTCTTTTCTTTGGGCTTTTTGAGCAAGATAAACACTTTCTACAGGCGGCAGGTAATTTTTGTTATAATAGCCTCTTTCCCCTGGATCTACATAAGGATATAAAATGGCAATGTACTCTGCAAAATAATTATTTGCAGGTTGCGTAGATGTTTCAGATGCTTTCAGGTACCACTGAGCCGCCTTTGTTTGGTATTCCTTTTTTCCCGATGCTAAAAATTGTTTGTAGTAAATAAATGCTGCATTTGCCATAGAAAGGGTATGCCCCTTTTCTGCAGCCATTAAATAAGTTGCCAGTGCTTTTGAAGAATCTTTTTTAGTTCCAAGTCCCTGCCAGTGCATATTTGCCAACTGGTATAATGCGTTTAGGTCACCGGTTTCCGCCC
>JACFNA010000160.1:0-2798 GCA_019455085.1 Chitinophagaceae bacterium | reverse complement strand
AGAATAGGTAATATTGTATGCCCCATTTAATGTTTAGTTATCAATATGTAAGCTAAAAAACCCAGCGAACACAGCAAACCGGTAATCAGGATTATGGGGATGGCTTTATTTCTCTTTTTGCCGTCTTTGCGGATAAATCGCCAGATAAAAAAAGCGGTAATACCGAATGGATAAGCAAATAGTATGGCAAACCAGTACGCCCATATAATGCCTGCTGCTGTAAACCATAAGGCAAACAGGAGTGCCAGCGCAAACAATATGCTGTTTTTTGTCATTCCCATTTCTAATAAATCAACATTAGTGTGCTTTGTTTCTGTTGTTTTTACCGTTTATTGGGTATTTCTGATAGTAACAAAGGTTAGATTATCGTGTATTATTTGCAATACCTCATTTGCAGTATTTTTCAGGAAAGAACCGGATTTCACTTGTCCGCCCTCTGTGGTGGTGTGGTTCTGTAAACTGGCCCATAACGGCAGTTTGTCTAAAGACTGCCTTGCCCTCTTAAAAAAACTCCATAAGCACTTTATAAAAGCCCATTTAAGGAAGCCGACTTTTCAGTGCTCATGCTGAAGGCAAATATCCGGTTGAAACTAAGCAGCCTGGAATGGCTTTGTAAGCTGCCTGTAAGAACGAAAATGAAAAGCCAAAGAGAGAAATCCATATCCGCTTCTTCAAAAAAACAAAACAGACCGACACATAACCAGGTCTCTCATAGCAATACAATCCCAACCCATTCCCCATAGTAATTACCCCTTACCGGTTCCCCCGCATTTGGCGAGGCAGGCGCACAACTTTGGATTTCATCCTTGGCACTCCGTACCCGATGAAGACTTACTTGCTCAGCGTTTTTTTGTTGATACCCACGAACCTCGCTTGTCCAAAACCAGTTTTTTCCCGGATGAAGTTTTTAGAATTGAGTAAGGAGCAATCACCAAAGGTGTACGATAGCCTTTTGTTATTCCTGTATAAAAAATGGCTGTGCTAAGTATATCCGCAGGATATTTTCGTGTTTTGTGCACACCGAATAATGACCAGGTTTTAATGAAAATATAGTTCTCATCTGCCTGTTCAATTCGTAAAATATATTTACCATTCAACCAAAGCACAGCACAAAACATTATATTTCCGGCAACAAGCATAAATATTGCCCAGGCAATTGCCGAAAACCTGGAACTGAACTCCAAAGCAAATCCAGACCAATCAGAGAATATCATATAAAACACAAAAATGGATAACGCCAAAGTCAGGACACTGACAAAATACAAAGCCGGTTGTCGATTGCTTCTATATAATAGCTGATATTTAGTTTCTTCTTTCATTGTTTGCAGATTTATCAAGCCACAACTTCAACAGCCTAAAAGGTAATACTACCAATGCTGAGACCCACTTGCTTTCTATTTCCAATCCTGGCACGATAACCAACTGTACCGCTGCTCCCACAATAATCGAAATATGCTATATAATATGCTTGCGATTAAACAACCAAAGCACCCGGCCAGCATTGCCGATTGTTTTTCGAAAATATATGTATTCTCCTAAAAACAATAATATATTGCTGTTGAAATACCAGTTTCGGAACATAAAGCCCAATAAATTGTCTCCCAACAAATCCGAATTTTCCCAATTCAGCATAAAGCCGAACAACAGCACGATAAACACAAAATATATCCATAGAAAAAACATCCTGAAAGACATTTTCAGAAACTGCCATTTTTCTGAATTCATACCCCGCCTTTTGGCAAAACCGTGTTCGTGGCCGCGGCGCTCTGTTGTCCGTTGTCTGCCGGGTTGTGTGCCGGCTGAAAAAATTATAAAAGAGAGGGGGAATAGAAATTTTTACCGGGTTGGAAAGGCACGCTCTTTACGCATTTTTGGGTATCATTGGTTGATTGCCCAATCGTGTAATGTGCCTGACCGGGTCGGGTTAAGCTGGCTTACTCCACTTCAAAAGTTACGGTTACATTGCCCGAACCTAATGCAGTGGCCAAACCTGTTGCATCATCTATCGTTCCCAACTTTGTATAGTTGTATGAAGTTGAAAAAGTTTTGTAAAACAATACCAACGTTTTAGAACCGTATAACATAAGATCGCCATTCTTTATAATTTGCGGATTAGACGAATTTGCCGGCAGACTGTTTGGCAAATCATAATATTTTTCGTTGTTGTTCAGTTCAGTCATATTGATTGTTAAAGGCAATAAATTCTTAAATGACTTTGCAGAATTATTGTCTAAAAGCGTAGCCGTAAAGGTCTCAGAGCCGATCGTTATTTTGAATTTTCCGTTAGCCATTGGTGTACTATTTTCTGTGTTGGGATTGTTTCCAACTTTGTTACAAGATGATGCACTGCTCAAAAATATTGACATAAAAGCCAGTATCATTAAGAACGGATGTTTCATAATCTTGCTATTATTTTAAATGCTCTTTAAAAAATGCGTCCAATTTGCTGAACGGGATTTTATCCAATTTGTCGTACAAATCCACGTGAACAGCATTAGGAATTATCATGAGTTCTTTGGGTTCGGAAGCGTTGTTATATGCAGTTTCACTGAAATAACGAGAGTGTGCATTTCCCCCTGCTATCAACAGCATTGGTCTTGGTGAAATCTCTTTGAGATAGGTCAAAATCGGCATATTCATAAAAGACAGGGGCGTAGTAATTGTCCAGGCATTTCCTGAATTTACCGAACGTTCGTGATACCCTCTTGGAGTCATATAATAGTCGTGGTATTCCACTAAAAACTGTGCTTCGCCACCACTTAATTTATTATAAGGTGGCTGATAAGCAGGAGTTCCAT
>JACFNA010000159.1:2254-7310 GCA_019455085.1 Chitinophagaceae bacterium | reverse complement strand
AGGATCGCCCCCTTCATTTTTATAAAAACCATTTAGATGGCTATATTTTCCTGTCAGTATTACCGCCCTGCTTGGCCCACAAATACTGTTCGTGCAAAATGCGTTACTGAATAACATTCCCTCTTTTGCCAGCCTGTCAATATTAGGGGTAGGTGCGATATCTTTATACAATCCACCGTACGCACTAATAGCCTGAAAGGCTAAGTCATCGGCCATTATATACAAAATATTAGGCCTCTCAGTCTCCTCACTTTGAGCGCATCTGTCGGAGGAGATTCCCAGCAAAAACAATAATATAACACCAAGAGAAATTTTCATTTGAGCAAAAATTCTAACAATTAACAATCAGACTCTCTCTATCCATAGATTGAATAGAGTATTTCCAAAAGGATATAGTGTGGAAGAGAATGTTAAATAACAAATTGGATTCATATCATGATATAATTTCACTTCATCTATTTCTTCCAAACGAAAAACCATCCTTAATTCTCAGTTCTCCGGAAAGCATTCTTTCAACCTTCAATACTTTCAGAACATCTAAAGCAAATATAAAAATACTACATGCTCACATTGTAATACTATTTTATCTCTGGCTTCCCAATAGTACTAACAGACACTTTTGCTAAAGAGTTTTAACTTCTAAAGTAACCAGTTGTGAATAGTTTAATAGAGACGGCCACTTCCTAATGCCTGTTAAAATTGCTCTTTTATGGATTGGATAAAATAGTACTCATCCCATTCAACAATACGAAATAACTTCACAAATCAGGTTTCAGCAAAATCTTTTCATTCAATAACCTTCAATGCCTAATAACTATGTCGATCACCATTTCAAAACTCTATACGCTAATCACACTTCTATTCTTCACTTCATCCTGTGCAACTTCTCAGGAGACTCAGTCAAAAAAGAAAGAACCGCATCAGCAGTCAAACTTACTCACAGGATTTAATCAAAATTGGAGATATCTGCCTTCACTGGATAATCCCACCTTTATAAACAACATAAAGGAACTGGCTCCGCAGGCGATCAGATATCCCGGAGGCACCGTAACCCACGGATGGCATTGGAGAACAGGAACCCATAAAGACCCGCTTCCTGAGGACTTTATTCACCCTATTGAGGACGTGAAAAAACTAGTGGACCTTACAGGGGTAAAAATTGTTTTTGATCTCGATGTAGTATATAGCACCCTTGAAGACCAACTGGCCATGCTCCAAAAAGCTAAGGCACTTGGTATTGATGTAGAATTCATCGAACTGGGAAATGAGTTATATTCCAAACTTCATGGCTACGAAAAATGGTTTCCTGATGGAAATGCTTATGCAGATACAGTAAACGTATGGGTACCAAAAATAAGAGCCGCATTTCCAAAAGCAAAGATTGCGGCTGTACATATTGGCAAGCCGGGTACTAACCAGCGGCAATCGACATGGAACGAACAAGTTGCAAAGAGGATAAAAGATATAGATGCCTTCACCTATCATATTTACATCCCGGAGAAGAAGGACTTTGAATTCAGGAAGAAGCAATTTCTGGACGTGTACTACAATCCTGACAATAAGCCTGTCTGGGTTACTGAATACGGAAATATGGCTAATTACAATAGCCCGGGTTATCTGGAAAATCTGAAAAAATTAGTTGATTTTGTAGAATCCTATCCACCCATAACCATGGCACTCAATCACGCTATGGTCAGTGCGGGAATTAATAGATCGAAACTCACAAGAAAGGAAAACGGTACAAAATTTACCGATGAAGGGAAAATGTTTATAGAGATTGCAAAGGAAAGAAGCAAATAAAAAATCTTCCAATCAAAAAGTTGGGAAATAAGGCTTCAATTAATTCCCCTCAGCATTTCTTTCTGAAACAGTTAAAATAATACTAGGGCTGTAGATATTTCATTGCCTATTTTTAGATGAAGAAAAAGCTTTCAATTTACAATTAACAAATTTGTCATTTCTGCCTCATTAAATATTTATGAAAAATCTGCCATTCCTGATTATTCTGTTCTTCACGCTCCCATTTTGCAAGTCAACAAAAACAACTTCTACGCTTTCTGATAATGAGAAATACATTGCACATGAAGGCAGGCTGATAGGGTTTAATCAAAACTGGAGATTCCTACCTCCTCTCAACAGTCAATCGCTTATAAGTAACATCAAAGAGCTTAAGCCTCAAATCATCAGATATCCCGGAGGCACCATTACCCACGGATGGAATTGGAAGACCGGTACCTTTAGCAAGCCCGGTAAGAATGATATTGTCCATCCTATGGAGGACCTTAAAAGGCTTGCTGAAGCTACCGGAACTCAGGTCGTATTTGATCTGGATGTTGTAAACAGTACGGTAGATGACCAAATTGCAATGCTTAACAAAGCTAAATCGCTGGGAATAGAAATAAAATTTCTGGAACTGGGTAATGAACTCTATTCACAAATTCATGGGTATGAGGTGCAATTTCCAGATGGTAACGCCTATGCAGATACGGTAAATATTTGGGTACCAAAGCTAAGGGAAGCATTCCCCAATGCAAAGATTGCTGCATTGCACATAGGTAAGACAAGCAAAATTGCAAGGCAATCCACATGGAACCGGGAAGCAGCAGACAGAATAAAAGACATTGATGCCTTTACTTATCATATATACCTGTCTGAAGGTAATAGCGTTGAAGGGAGAATAGCCAATTTTCAGAAGGCATATTATAACCCGGAAAATAAGCCAATATGGATTACTGAATACGGTAGTATGGTCAGTCCTGACAGAGAAGATTATCTGCCTAACCTAAGCGAACTGGCAGACTATATTGAAAAATTACCCGGGGTTGTAATGGTACTCAATCACACCATAATAGGATCAAATCTCAAACATTCAAAACTCGATCCTACAACAAAGGGAGCCACATTCACTGCTGAAGGCAAAATGTATTTGGACCGTGTTCAACATAGTCAGAGAAATTAACGGACACTATTATAATAATTAACCACCATAAGTACCAATTATAGAAAAAATGAAATCCACAAAATTTGCAATTTCGTATGTGCTGATTGCGCTTTTCGCCCTCCTTGGGTTCGCATCCTGCAAGACCACTTCAACAACCGGCAGCACTACTGATACTTCTACTTTTAAACTTCCACAACCAAGCCCATCCCCAATTGAACTTGGAAATATTGAAGCAAGCTTCTATAAGGACATACCCTATGGCCACAACTCGGAGACCCGCTTTGATATTTTCCTTCCCAAAAACACAACCCCTTCAGGCTTGGTAATGTTTATCCACGGAGGTGGATTTCTACAAGGTGATAAAGCTGATCCACTAAGAGGGGCAGCCTCTAAAGAAATGATCAGGACATTCCTTTCAAATAACATAGCATTCGCCAGCATAAACTACACACTTCTTACCAGGGAAAGCAAGTACGGAGTGATGGAATGCCTGAATGACAGTAAGAGGGCATTACAATTTATTCGTTACCATTCCAAAGAATTAAACATAGATAAAAACAAAGTAGTGCTCATGGGTTCATCCGCAGGAGCGGGCACTAGTTTATGGTTAGGGTTTCATGATGAGATGGCTGATAAGAAAAATAATGACCTGGTAAGTCGTGAGTCCACACGAGTGAGTGGCATCGTAGTTATGAGTACTCAGGCCACCTACGATCTGGGGAGTTGGGCAGAAAAGATTTTTCTCCCATTCAGGACAGAGGGTGTTGATGAAGATTACGTAGTAAATATGATTGGCAAAGACAGGATTATGAACTTCTACGGGATAGATAGTTGGGAAAAAGTGAATTCCTCAAATACGCTGAAATACAGACATAATATAGATATGCTCAGTATGATGACCGCAGACGATCCTGAGTTCTATGTACTCAACCAGGGACGTCCGGACACTTTTCCTAAAACTACGGGGGAACTAAACCACCATCCACTACACAGTAAGGCGCTAATGGATCGGGCTAACACCATAGGAATTAAGGGGAAATTTATAATCGATGGCATGAAAATAAATACGACAGGCGGAGAAAGCAGGGAAAGTTTTGTAATTCGAATTCTTAAAGAAAAATAATATTCCTTTTCTTATATAATTAATTTTAATATTAACGAATCACTGAGTCACGTTATGTACATATAAATTTATATTTATATACATTATTTATTAGAAACCGGATAAGAGTTCGTTTTACGAGCCAATCCAAATCTTAATTTTTTATATAATATTCTTAGCCCTAAGTCGTTTTTGTGTTGAATGGCAGCTATCGCTTTTAAACGGTAGTGTGTGGACATTTAAACAATTCCGACAATGAAAAGAATTCTTACCCTCACCAGTCTCCTTTGCATCGGTATGCACCTTTTTGCAGGAGATTTAAAAAAGTCTGAACCCTCCAAAACTGCAAACCCCACCTCAATGGCAGATGGCAAAAGCTCTGAACTTCACTCAGCAAAGAAGGCCACTTTAAACGGATGCCCTACTCCACATATATATTACTGGAGAGGTATTGGAAGTTCTTATGGCTTAAATTCTGGGGCAAACTCTCAATGGATCAGGGCGGGAAACTGGTCTGTGGACAATTCATCAATAGATAATAACGCAACCGGAACTCCCCCCACAGCGTGTGATAGTGTGGTGATATCGATTAATAGTAACGTAGATATCCGAATGAGTGCAAACGGAGAGGCAAATGGTATGCTGTTTAAGGTAATAAGTTCAGGGGTTACCGCTACACTCTACACAAATGCTAATACGCTTACTATAAATGGGGCCGCAAATATTAATGTGGTTTCAGGTGCTATCATTGGAATTGGAACTGACTCTACCGGAACTCAGGCCGGGAAGGTAGTATTCCTCGACGATGTCAATCTGGGTAGCACAGCCGGAGGAACAGCCCGGTTTGTCGGAAATGCAAACAGCACCATGCAATTTGGTGCCAATGTGACACTGGGGCCGAGCGCAGAAATAACCCATGCTCCGGGAACTGCAATCTTTGAGAAAACCATCGTGGGTGACTCTATAATTCACTTAAACTATAACACCTCAAAAACTGCAAGATTTCACAATGT
>JACFNA010000159.1:0-2244 GCA_019455085.1 Chitinophagaceae bacterium | reverse complement strand
GACTGTTCGGGAGATCACTATCCTTACGCCCGGGGGAAGCAATATTCCCGGGAACATCACAGGCGATTTGTCGCTGATAAAACACGGAACCCTCAGGCTAAATAATGGAACACAATTTAACAGGCAAACAGCTGGCGGCACTTTCCTCATGGATGACTCCAGTAAACTTTATGTCCAGGGGCTGTCATCAGTTTCCAATGGTGGCCTGCCTGATGCCTCATTGCCTCAGGGTAGCAACTTTCCGGGTGGATTCACTACCTACGATTTCATTAAGGCATCTACAGTATATTATTCAGGAGGAGTTGGTACTCCTCAGGTGATTTATTCCATCCCAACCTACAACGGCTTAACAATACGGATAGGAGGCATCATTCCCACTACCATCACGAATTCCGGTGTGATTGAAACAAAAGCAAAAGTCTTTCTGGAAAAAAATGCTACCTGGATTCTGGGAAACAATATAAACCATGGAAATAAGTTTGTCGTGCGGAATTTTGCAAACCTTGTCACAGGAAATTATGCCCTTGTTGGCATTAAGGGATTCCAGTTAGATGATGATGGCACCCTGACAATAGGGTCGCCGGATGGAATTACTTCTTCAGGAGCAACCGGAAACATACGGTGTACAGGAGCCAGAAGTTATAGTTCGGATGCCCATTATGTATATAATGGCACCTCGCATCAGGTCACGGGCAACGGGCTTCCTGCCACACAAAAGTCGCTCACTATCAACAATAGTTCAAACGTGGAACTGAGCAACGACACCGAGCCTACAGAACTGCTTACACTCACGAGTGGCAATCTTGAAATAAAAGGACATACACTTACAGTCAATGATATTTCGTACGCTTCAGGAAGACTCGTAGGATCTGACACATCTAATATAACCGTAAAAGGATCTGATGTGTTGTTAAGATTTTATACTTCTAATAAAGGTAACTACCTGAAAGATCTGATAATAGCTAACAATGCCAAAGCAAACCTTTCAAAAACACTTGGCGACACACTTTACATCACGGGTGGATACGATGCTGAAGGCCAGGCAGGTGAAGTAGCCCTGGGCAGTGGATCCCAGCTCATAATCAATAGCGGTTATCTTGCATTGAGATCGAATGAATTTGGTACCGCATCACTCTCAGAAGTTCCAGTGGACATCAGTGGCAATGCGCTTGCAACTATAACCGGCGACGTGATCGTCGAAAGATTCATTAATGTGGGAACAGGTATTGGTCAACACGGAAAGAAATGGCATCTATTGGCTACTCCTACCAGTGGACAAACTATTAAAGGCTCCTGGATGGAAAACGGCAGCGCTCCAACAGGATACGGCATCCAACTTACTTCGCCTTCAGGCACAGGATGGGACAATTACTCACCTTCTCCCTCTATCAAACATTATGATTATACGAATAATAGCTGGATAGGAGCTATAAATGCTACAGATAATCTTTACCAGAGCACCGGATGGATGGTATTTATCAGAGGAGACAGATACGTTACTGGCATGTGGGATCCTGCTAAACCAACCACACTCCGCAGCAAAGGGACCCTTTCGCTTGGTACCAAAACTATTACCATTCCTGCAAAGACAGATGGGTTTTATGCAATTGGAAATCCATACGCTTCAGCAGTAGATGCAAGGCTCGTGGACGGATTAGGTACTACAGGTACATTTTATATCTGGAATCCTAACCCTTCGGGTATTTATGATCTTGGAAAATATGAAGCATACACGTATCTGGCTGGTGACTATGTTTCGTCTGATGGTGGAATATTTGATCCTGCCAAAAAAAATAATTTTATACTGAGCGGACAGGCATTCTTTGTACAAACTGAACCATCGTCGACTTATGACCTTATATTTAAAGAGGCTTACAAGGCCGAGACTAATACGAATAAAGCTTTTTATCGGGGAAACAAAGAGGAAGAACCCGTATCGGTACTCTCCTCAAGATTACTAATGGCTGATGGTACCCCGGTTGATGGTACTACCCAAATTTTCGGCAATGAATTTTCAGACGAAGTGAATATTGAAGATGCAAGAAAACTTATTAATTCCGGGATCAACTTATCTGTAAAACAAGACAACAGGCTTCTCGCTGTCGAGAGAAAATCGATGATCCGTATCTCAGATACAATCCGATATAATCTGACTGGTCTGTCAACCGGATCTTATAAGTTTTCATTCAATACCCTCAACCTTTCCGAATCAGGACTTACAGCGTGGCTGGAAGATAACTTCAC
>JACFNA010000158.1 GCA_019455085.1 Chitinophagaceae bacterium | reverse complement strand
ATTTTATTAATGGCGCAACCAAAGTTTGAATTTCGTGGGGTATGGATTGCTACGGTTGAGAATATCGACTGGCCTTCTAAAAAGACACTCTCCTCAGATGAACAGAAAGCGGAATTTATCCGTATTCTCGATATGCACAAGCGCAATGGGATGAATGCCATAGTGATGCAGATTCGCCCTGTGGCAGATGCTTTTTATCCTTCGCAGCTGGAACCCTGGAGTGAATACCTTACAGGACAACAGGGAAAACCACCGGCTCCCTATTACGATCCGCTTGAATTTATGATTTCTGAAACGCATAAGCGTGGAATGGAGTTTCATGCCTGGCTTAATCCCTACAGAGCGGTATTCAGTATTACCAAATCGTCAGTAGCGCCTAATCATATAACCAGGATACACCCGGAATGGTTTCTGGATTATGGAGGTAAGCGTTATTTTGACCCGGGAAATAAGGATGCGCAGAAATTTGTGGAGCGGGTAGTACAGGATATTGTAAGGCGCTACGATGTGGATGCCATTCATTTTGATGATTATTTTTATCCTTACAGAGTACCGGGAGTTGAATTTCCGGACAGCAGGTCTTTTCAGAAATATGGAAAAGGCATGACGCGCGATGATTGGAGAAGAAGTAATGTGGATTCCATAATCGTGATGCTTAATACTATAATTAAAAAGGAGAAACCTTTTGTACAGTTTGGTATCAGCCCCTTTGGCGTGTGGAGAAATATTGACAAAGATCCTGAAGGCAGCAATACAAAAGCAGGCCAGACTAATTATGATGATCTCTATGCAGACATATTGCTTTGGTTAAAAAAAGGCTGGATTGATTATGTGGTGCCGCAGTTGTATTGGGAACATGGACACAAGTTGGTAGGGTTTGAGGTATTGACAGATTGGTGGGCTAAGCATGGATATGGACGTAATATGTATATCGGTCAGGGGATATACCGGTCTAAGGAACCAAAGTCAGTAGCATGGCACAATAGAAAGGAACTTCCTAATCAGATTAATCGTTTAAGAAGCTATTCTCAGATACAGGGAAGCGTATATTTCAGCAGTAAGACATTTGCGTCTAATCCTAACGGTTGGAGTGATACCCTGAGGAATCATTATTATAAGTATCCGGCTATAGCGCCTCCGATGCCCTGGATTGATAACCATAAGCCCGCTGCACCCGAACTCATTATCGCCAGCGCACAGCCTGTTGGAAGTGATAATACTGTGGCACTTTATCTGCGCCAGGATACAGCTAATGACCTCATCAATCGATATGTAGTGTATAATTTCAGAGATGTAAATGATCAGGACATATCAGACCCAAAGAATATACACGAGATAGTGGTATATGGGAATGATTTTTATACGCTGGATCTCAATAAAATTCCCTCCGGTCAGAAGAAGGTAGTGATTGCTGTCACCTCACTAACACGTACTAATAATGAGAGCCTGAAGAGCAACTATCTGGTATTTGAAAAATCGGGTAACCGTTGGCGTCAGGTTACTACGGATTAAAAGGATACTTCACGGAAGTTATCTTCAGTTGTCGGCAAAGACTTCTTTGAGAGGCAGTTGCATTATTTCCGGTTCGGCTATTCTCATTAGCTCTTCCAGCTGACTGACAGAAGTAGCGCTGGCTATTGGGGCCGTTATGGTGTCGTGCTGCAGTACCCATGCAAGAGATAATGCTGAAGCAGGGTATCCTGAGTCCCCTGAAAGTTTTTCCAGCTTTTCTATAATATGGAGTTTATCCTTAAGATAATTTGCTATGGATTTTCCTCTGGCACTTTTTCTAAGGTCTGCTTCACTTTTGTATTTCCCTGTCAGGAATCCTCCGGCAAGCGACTGGTAAGTTACCACCCCCATTCCGTACTTTACTGCATAGGTCCGGCATTCTCCTTCGTAGTTGCGATCACAGATGTTGTATCTCGGTTGTAATGCAATGTACTGCGGCAGATTCTTGTGAAGTGCCACATTTAGCGATTCGCGCATTCTTGTGGAGGCAAAATTGCTGATGCCAATGTAACGGACCTTTCCCTGAGAGATAAGTTTGTCGTAAGCAGTTAGAGTCTCTTCCACAGGAGTGATATGGTCATCTCTATGCGAAAAATAAACGTCGACGTGGTCTGTTTGCAATCGCTTCAGAGATAGTTCTATTTGCAATGTAATTTGTGCCTGAGAAAGGCCTTTTCCTTCGGGTGTCTCATCACCTACCTTTGTGAAAAGCAACACTTTTTTCCTTTTCCCTGATTTCCTGAGCCATTCACCTATGATCGTTTCAGATTCGCCACCGTTATTTCCTTCTGCCCATTTGGAATATGAGTTTGCGGTATCAATTGCGTTGAAGCCGTGATCTGTAAACTCGTCAAGAATGTCAAATGCGGCTTCTTTGCTGACAGTCCATCCAAAAACATTACCTCCCAGAACCAGCGGAGATAACATTAAATCGCTTTGCCCCAGTTTACGTTGAATCATTTCTTGTTACGCTCTATTGACACACCATAAAGTTTTGCACAATAATTGTGCTAGGTTCAGAAAATACAGTGAAAATGCCTAAGAGTACATTGATAAAAGCACGTAAATCCGCACTCGCTGCGAAATACAGAAAGGTCAGAAAGTATAGTGAAGCGCTTTGCAAACCTTTGAAGACAGAGGATTATGTAGTACAACCAATAGATTTTGTGAGTCCTCCAAAATGGCACCTGGGACATGTGACATGGTTTTTTGAAACTCTGGTACTAAAGCCTTTCTTAAAACGATATAAAGAATTTGACCTTCAGTTTGGTTACGTATTTAATAGTTATTATGAGACTGTCGGAAAGAGGGTAAACCGCGCTGAGAGAGGGAATCTGAGCAGGCCTGCTGTGTCAGAGATTTTTCAGTACAGGAAATATGTGGACAGTGCAATGTTTCAGCTCTTTGATCGCAATCTTCCGGAAGATGTTTTGGATATTATTGAGACGGGATTAAATCACGAGCAGCAACATCAGGAATTACTCCTGACAGATATAAAATATATTCTGGGCAATAATCCACTTTTTCCCGCCTATGATGAGAAGTATGTGGAGCCTGGTTTCAGTAGCCGGAAGGGTATGGTAAAAATGACAGCGGGATTGTATGAGGCAGGTTACAGAGGCACTGCCTTTTGTTATGATAATGAACTGGAGCCACACAAAGTATATCTGGATGCCTTCGGAATCAGCAAAGGGTATGTAACTAACGGAGAGTATGAAACGTTTATAAGAGATGGTGGTTATCGTGATTTTAACCTCTGGCATTCCGACGGTTGGAAGTGGGTTAATCAAAACCATATCGACAGCCCGCTCTATTGGCACTTCATCAATGGCAGATGGTATGAATATACGCTTGCGGGATTGAAACCTCTGGATAGGAAGGCTCCTGTAAGGCATGTGAGCTATTATGAAGCCTTTGCCTATGCGCAATGGAAAGGCATGCGGTTGCCGACTGAGTTCGAGTGGGAGGCAGCTTCAGGTAAGTTTAATTGGGGAAGCAGATGGGAATGGACTGAGAGCAGTTACCTTCCTTACCCTGGTTATAAAAAATTACCCGGAGCGCTGGGTGAATATAATGGCAAATTCATGGTAGGCCAGAAGGTGCTGAGAGGCGCTTCGGTGGCTACGCCGGCAGGTCATAGCCGAAATACGTACCGTAACTTTTTCTACCCTCATGAGCGTTGGCAATATACAGGAATCAGACTGGCAAAATGATTTTATGGAAAACGAACAGTTTTACAGGGATGTGGTACTTGGGCTGACAGCTTCGCCAAAGTATTTGTTATCGAAATACTTTTATGATAAAGTGGGGGATGGTCTGTTTCAGCAACTGATGGCTTCTGCAGAGTATTATCCGGCCAGGTGTGAGATGGAAATTCTTAAAGAACAATCAGGCCGGATAGTGGCAGAGATTATGGATAATGACAACCCTGTGGATATAATAGGGCTGGGGCCTGGCGACGCCACAAAGTCGGTGCACCTGCTTAGAGCTTTTCTTGAAAAGAAAGGCCTGGCTTCTTATCTGCCGATTGATATTTCTCCGCATATTATAGAGATCCTGCGCACATACATTTCCAATGAGTTTCCTCAACTTAATTTTCATGGATTTGCGGGCGAGTATTTTGAAAAGTTACCGGAGGCGATAAAGTATTCTGCACATAGAAAGCTGATTTTATTCCTCGGCGGCAATGCCTGCAATTTTCCTCCTGACGTCACACTGCGGCTCCTTCAAAATCTACACAGTACCATGCGGAACCATGACCTATTGCTGCTGGGATTCGATCTCAGAAAAGATCCCAGAATTATCCGTGCAGCTTATGATGACAGGGAGGGAATTACGGCACGGTTTAATCTGAATCTTCTCGGCAGGATTAACCGCGAACTGAAAGGAAGCTTTAATACAGCAGATTTTTGCCATTATTCTAACTATGATCCTCAGACGGGAGCCAATAAAAGTTTTTTGATTTCAGAGAAAGATCAGCAGGTTAAAGTGAGAGATGAAGTATTTAGCTTCCAAAAAGGAGAACCTGTCTTCATGGAGATATCACAAAAATATAGTCTGCCTGAGACCGGAGTACTGGCCGCAGAGAGCGGTTTTGTGCAACGAAGTTTTTTTACAGACAGTAATGAATATTTTGCTGATGTGTTATGGGAGAAGAAAGATTAAATTAGCACTATTGATGCAATGAAGATGGAAACTAAAGCCCTTATAGCCGATTTTAAAAATCTATTCAGCGGGCAGGATTTGGCTAACGAAGTTATGGCTGCTGGTGACAGATCTGATACACAATTGTTCTCCCCTTCAATTTACTTCGACGACAACACATCCGGAATGATTGGGTTGTTATTATCAGGTAGTGGGAATGAGGTAAATCCACGTGTTTTCAATTTAGATGAAGTGAATCAGTTTGCCCGGAATTTGGGCTTGCTGTTTGTCACAGAAACGACTACCGGTAATGTCTGCTATGCAGAGGAGAATGCTGAGATGAGAGATGAATTTCGTCAGGTGTTCACAGCGGCCGATTTGCGTGATTATCTGTATGGGGTTTTGTTATATGCGCTTTGTGATTGCAATAAGGATACTGATTTCATAAAGGCAATTCCGGGCCTGCCAAATATTTCAGACGCTTTGGTGTTTTGGAAGCTATCTCGTTTGGGGGGAGATCTGAGGATGGTACATCTTTTGAAATGTAATGCAGTCATGAAGGAAGTGACAGTGTTCTCAGGGGATGATGACATGGTTACAAGTCAGATTTCGTGGGTGACAACGCAGGAAACTGTGTTTACCCCGGCTCAGGGCAATGCGTCAGGAATGGCGTTTACGCTTTATGGCCAGATTGGAAAAGTGTACATCAATGACCGTGCATATTTTGATGGTGTTCCTGAGGTTGTCTGGAAACTACAAATTGGAAAATACAGACCTGCACAGAAATGGCTCACGGATCATATTGGACAGCCATTAACTACCGGGGATATCAGGCATTATCAGCAGATGGTTGCTGCGCTACTCGAAACCATTAGGCTTTTTGAAGCAATAAGTAAAACTTTAAGCACAATCAAATGACCGTTAATTGTCTGCCTCCATTGCATTTTAGTTTTGATAAAAGGAATTTTATTTAATTATAGATGACGAGGGAAATTCTTAAGACGGTAATACGGACCTTTCCACCGGCCTATTTTGCGCTCCCGATGGCAACAGGCATTATTACTATTGCTTCCTTCACGCTGGGTTATAAACAGGTGAGTGACATACTCTATGTGATTAATAATCTGGAAATGGGGGTTCTTGGAGTAGTGTTAGTACTCAGATTGCTTTTTTATTTTAGGGATTTCAGAAACGACTTGTCTTCGCACACAGAGGGGGCGGGCTTCCTCACAATAGTTGCCGCACTTTGCCTATTTGGTTCAATTCAGGTTTTACTAAGAGATAATCCAAACCTGGCGATGATGGGGTGGTGTCTGGCTTTTGTAGTTTGGATATTATTGAGTTATTCTTTTTTCATACTGATATCATACAAGGAGAAGAAGCCCACACTTCAGCATGGCATAAATGGTTCGTGGTTGTTGATGGTGGTGGCGGCGCAGGCGTTGTCAATCTCCGGAGATATTATAATTCCCTATTTCGGCATTTTGCCTCAAATGAAATTATTTGTTACCCTGTCGCTTTTTCTGTTGGGTGTATTATTTTACCTGATAATAATTGTACTTATATTTTACAGGACAGCATTTTTGCCGATGCCGCCAGAAGAATTCAGGCATTCATACTGGATTAATATGGGGGCAGCAGCCATCAGTGCTTTAGCCGGGGCGACATTAGTAAAGGATATGGCCGGGGTGCCGGAGTTTGAGGATTTTATTCCAATCCTGAAAGTATTTACGCTGTTATTTTGGGTAGGAGGTACGTGGTGGATTCCCATAATCGGTATTTGGGAATTCTGGAAACGTACTCCTGTTCAGGTGAGATATAGTGCAGGATACTGGAGCCTTGTGTTTCCGCTCGGTGTATATACTGTGTGCACATGGCACATGGCTGATGCAATAGAATTACCTTCGTTAAAGCATATTTCGGAAATATTCATCTTTATCGCCTGGGCTGCCTGGTTGATTACTTATATCAGAATGGGCGTGCAACTCGTGAAGATTTTCTCAGGGCAAAAGCGCATACCACATATCTCATAAATGAGTGCCTCAGGATTGATAAGGGCTAATTTAATTCAAAATGAGGCTAAAGCCCTTGTTGAGTAAGACTTTCAAAGTCCTACCCTAAAGGGTAGGGTAATAAATTTAGAATCTAAACCCAGTGGCCTTTAGCCCAACCTATTCGGATAATAATAGAAAAAATAATTGCTGTAAAATGTGCAACCTTTCCAGGGTTGGAATAACGATTCATTCGTTATCCTCCGCATGGCCGGGGGCTGTTATTGTTTTAGCCCTCCGGGCTAAAGCAGTATTTTCATTTACCAGCACATTAAATTATTAATTAGCCTCGATTATTTATTTATGTTCCCTCAGTATTTAGTTCCCTAATTTTGCAAATTCTAATGAATTCACTTTCAGGACAGAAGACGATTGGGAAGCAGGTGCAGGAGGCCACGGTGTACAGCATTTTAATAAGCATCAGTTTTTCTCATTTGCTTAACGATATGCTGCAATCGTTAATTCCTTCCATATATCCGTTGTTAAAGGACTCTTTCAGTCTGAGTTTTGCGCAGGTAGGACTAATTCAGCTAACTTTTCAGTTGACTGCAAGCATTCTGCAACCCCTTGTGGGAGCCTATACTGATAAGCATCCACAACCTTTTTCTCTCGCAATCG
>JACFNA010000157.1 GCA_019455085.1 Chitinophagaceae bacterium | reverse complement strand
AATAATTCTGATTACCTGTTTACTGGGTTTTGTAGGTGTCGCCGGCGTGCATCGCTTCTTATTGAATCATATTGGTATGGGTATTCTCTATCTGTTTACAGCCGGCTTGTGCTTTATCGGTACTATTGTGGACTTGCTCAATTATAAGGAACTTGCGCTGGAATACAACAGTCAACAAATTTCTGAAATCCTGGTCATGTTAAATATGGCCAGATAACCCGGCCGGTACCCGTTTATCTTTTCTCAACCTTTAATTTGAAAAATCCTTAGTGTCGGTTAATTACCTCAGTTAATATATCGGTCAGGCGCCTTTCAAAAATATCAAGTTTGAAATGACGCTCGAATTTTTCTCTTCCAGCGCTTCCCATCCGGGTTCGTAGCTGTGGATCCAGTATCATTTTTCCAGCTTCTCTGCCAATTCATCCGCGTCTTCTCGTGCAACCAGGTAACCATTTACCCCATCCTCAACAATATCGGGAATACCGCCTTCACGTGTCGAAATAACAGGAAGGCCATGCTCCATCGCCTCAAGGAGTACCAGGGGAAAACACTCAAAAAATGTAGGTAATGTAAAGACATCAACACTGTTCATTATTTCATATTTCTCTTCACCATAAACTCCACCCTGGTATTTAACGCTCCCATTTAAACCCAGCGTGCTCAATTTCTGCTGAAACTGCACTTCAGTAACATCACCTTCTCTGCCAACTACAATGCAGGAAAACTCGATATTTTTGTTTTTCAATTTATTTAGAGCATCCAATAAGACAAAAATTCCCTTGGACTTAATCAGATTTGAAAGGAACAAAATCTTCGGCACAACGCTTTCCAAATTCTTCGTTTTGGCATACATTCCTGAATCGGGAATCCCATTGGGGCAAATGTGTACGAGATCTCTCCGAACAAAGTTTTCAATATCAGGATAAAGAAAATCTGATAATAAGATTACGTCCGTTCCTTTGAATGTACTCTTATACAGCCATCTTTTCCACTTTCCCGTGGATGCGCCCTTTACCCCTTTATTATGTAAATGAAAGATTCGGCGAATACCAAACAGCCTGATAGTACATACCAATAGCGCATCACGGTAAAATGCAATACCTGTAGTTGTGAGTGCCAGATAACATAAATCCGGTTTATGCCGGAGCAGGTTAATGAAAAGTTTCCACCACACTCCAATAAATCCGATTATCTTCCTGATCGAAATCACTCCGGATTGACTTACTGAGTCTGAAGCTAACAGATTAATATACCTGCAGGAAAATGTTTTATTTACCAGGTCACTCCCTTTTATCCACTTTCCCACCATCGAAGACCCATGCACCGGAGGTGGTATATGTAAAAGAAATAGGACTCTCTGACTCATCAGCATTTTAAGGGGTAGGAATAAGAACTACCATCGTGAAAGAAATAAAGTTTGTTGTCTCTTCGAGGCTAAGATAGAATTATTTCACTTTAAAGGATGCCTCTCTATCTCCCCACAACAGTTTTACGACTCCATCCTTTGAGATATTAAAAGTGAGCCTCTCTGAAGATGCCCCGGATTTCTTCCAGGAAGTCTTTACTCGCAATTGATCATCAGCCTCCTTGTATCCAAACGCGCCCCACTGGTTCCACGTCTTATTAAAAATAAAAGAAACTTCAGTACCATTATACAGAGTAAACAGGGAATATTTGCCTGCAGGCAGTGGCGCACCATCAATAGTAACTGCTTTATCCACCTGAAATACAGTAGCTTCATTTGCTCCTGTACGCCAAACCTTGCCATCCATCGGTTCTACATCTTTGCCAATGGTTCTGCCTTTCAATGCAGGACTTCCATATTCAATAGTCACAGTGGCACCTCCCGCCACTTTCTGAGACACAGTAACTAACGGACTGGGCCTCTTCGTTTTATCTTCCTGCTTATCCTGTGCCATAATTTGTATGGCAGCCAGTGATACCACCAGTGTAAGAATGAATTTTCTTTTCATTTTTTTAATTATTTAAAATGTAATAATGATTAATCACAACCGCTGTAATCTATGGCTAAATTATTACATCTTTTGAATAAAAAATGAAACTCATTTTTGGATAGCCTTCTATAATTCAATTATATTTGCACTTCTTTTTCTGGCCCCGTAGCTCAGTGGATAGAGCAACAGCCTTCTAAGCTGTGGGTCGAACGTTCGAGTCGTTCCGGGGTCACTACTTCTATTCAGTTCAGGCCAGCATCTTTTTCCAATCACTATTTTAGCACTGAGGATAAAATAATCTGAATAAATTCGCAACAGACGCAATTGCTATGGACGTTAAAATAGAATCTTCCTGGAAGCATTTACTACAGCCTGAATTTGATAAGCCCTATTTTCAGGAGATAGCAAGCCGGATCAAATCTGAATTATCTGAGGGGAAAGTGATTTACCCGGCAGGTTCCTTATTCTTCAACGCTTTCGAAAAGACCCCGTTTGAAAAAGTAAAAGTTGTATTGCTCGGCCAGGATCCTTACCATAATCCCGGACAGGCACACGGGTTATGTTTCTCGGTTCCTAACGGGACTGCCCTACCACCTTCTCTCAAAAATATTTTCAAAGAAGTAAAGGATGATCTCGGAATTGAAGAGCCGCAAAACGGTGATCTCACTAAATGGGCAGGCGAAGGTGTACTTCTGTTAAACACTTCACTTACAGTAAGAAGAAATGAACCGGCAAGTCATAGTAAAATTGGCTGGCAGATATTTACAGATGCTGTAATCAGGCTCGTCTCCGAGAAAAAAGATGCAGCCGTTTTCATACTTTGGGGTGGGCATGCTAAAAGCAAACAAATCCTTATTGACCCACATAAGCACCTAATCCTTACTGCCGCACACCCTTCTCCGCTGAGTGCCTTCAATGGATTTTTCGGCTGTCGTCACTTTTCGAAAACTAATGAATGGCTTGCCAGCCATAATCTAAACCCTATTGACTGGAAGCTTTGAAATCAGCGCTAAAATGAAAAATCTACTTTATAAAATTCTGGCAATATGGGCACTGCTAATTTTTGCAATTACATTGCTCATTGTTGCGATAATTCTGGTATTTCTGGGGCCAGGAAAAGAACCGGGAAAGACTACCGTATTTATAAAAATATCGAAAGTATGGATCAGCACTTTCTTCTTCCTCACAGGGTGTAGCATCAGGATAAAGGGAAAAGAAAACTTTCAAAAAGGCCAGGTTTACATTGTTACGGCCAATCACAATTCATTTATGGATGTTTTGGCATTGAGCCCCTTTGTACCCGGCACCAATAAAACAATTGCCAAGGCAGAAATGGCTAAGATTCCTATTTTCGGTATGATATACAGGAGGGGATCAGTGCTTGTAAACCGAAAAGATAAAGGAAGCAGAAGTAAAAGCTACATGGAAATGGTTCATGTACTCAAGTTAGGCATACACATGTGTATCTATCCGGAAGGCACGCGTAACAGGACTAATCAACCTCTTAAAGAATTTCACGATGGCGCATTCAAACTGGCCGTTGAAACAAAGACAAACATTATTCCTACAGTGATCTTTAACTCAAAGAACATCATCCCTGCCGACAAAGGTTTGTATTTCAAACCAGGTAGAGTGGAGATGCACTTCTTACCTGAGGTAAACTATGCAGAATTTTCTGACTCCAATGAATTGAAACAGGAAGTGCATAGAATCATGGAAGAATATATACTGAAAAATGAAAAGAGAAATTGAATTTGTTATTCAATCATCTTATTTCGCACACCATACATGATCAGACCGCCAATGGTCTTCGCTCCCACTTTGTCTTTCATCTTTTGACGGATAGACTCAATAGTCCTCGGGCTAAGGAAAATTTCTTTTGAAATTTCTTCAGTATTCATATCATCACCAATCAATTGAAGAATACGAAGTTCCTTTTCATTGAAGGTAACAGGAACCTTATTCGGAAAATTTCGCTTGGTTCCCCTTTTATTAATAAGTCCTCCGATTACAGCCTGATTCACCAGTTGATTAAAATAAAAATCATCACTCATGCATGTGAGAATCGCATCATAAATCTCGTCAGGATCAGTCGTTTTTGAAAGGTAGGCATTAGCTCCATTACTCATCATCTTCGTAATGGTCTGTTGGTCATCATACATGCTTAACACAATAATCTTAACATCGCTATGCTCTTTGCGCAACAATTCGATTGCATTAATTCCATCAATCTCGGGCATACGAATATCCATCAGTAATACATCAGGCTTTTTTATGGTAATCTTGTGTAGCAACTCCTTACCGTTTTCAGCCTCCCACACAATTTTAAGATCCTTCTTATACCCCAGGGCCATTTTTATTCCATCCCTGAAAATCTTGTGGTCGTCGGCAAGGGCTACATGGACAACTTGACTGGTTTTTGACATTGAATTTGACTAGTTAGTAACTCTTGTAAATATATTAAAATAACGATAAAAAAAATGGGCTATTGTCTAACTACGAGAAAAAAAACGTATGAACCGCTAAAAAAATGTAGAAAATACCCCCTTCAAATTTGAGTATTATCGGCATTGTCTTAAAAGAATACCTCACCTACCTTTAATCTGTAGAAGTCAGTATTACTATTTACTCACAAAAAGAAGATTTTAATACCTGACTGAACGGAAATACATCACTACCCATTAAAAAATAACCAGGCTTCTATAACCCCCAATTAATTGTATCCTGACAGAAAACGCAGCGAACTCAGCTGCGTTTCTTTTTTCAAGCTGCCCAGGCCCAAAATTCTATCGGAACTTTCCTATCCAGATATCGTAATCTAACTATGTGATTTTATCGGATAAATCCCATAAAAACCGGCTTTTTTGCATAGTAATTTTACTATTTTAAAACGTAGTAATACCCATATTTTTAACGTTTTTTTACGTCGTATTTGCCCTATAACCCTTGTCCACACTGCATTTGAGCATTCTCCGCAAGGCTTTTGCAGGAAATCGCATGTTTGGTCAGAAACTTTTTTTTATGGAAGTTAGCATAGGGTTTTGTAAAAAGAGCCCCCATTTTAAACTAGTAAACTTACCACCATGAATCAAAATGCACTCCTTGAGAAGAAGCATGCTGATGTCGGAGCTGACATCGGTCACGAGGAAGGCCACAAGATGGTAACTGCTTTCAGAGAAGCACATCCAGATGCTGTACCTGGGCACTACATCGGCCGCAACATTCTCGTGAAGATCCTTAGCCAACCTGGTTGTGTAGGGATTACCTTCAGGAAGGGATTGAATGAAGCTGGCGAAGAGCATCTCGTTTACACGGGAATCGATGCCGGTGGAAATGACATTCTTACCTATTCAGTGGTTACTCCATTGGGTAAACTGGAATCCAAAGAAGGTATCGTTGCCGACAAAACAGTTTGGGACTGGGATATTCTGTTTCCTCCGAAAGAAGATCCCCCGCCTCCCCCTAAGAAGCCTAAACAGGCAACCTAAACGACAAAAAAGGCGCTTATAAAGGGTTAATAGACAATATTTCCCCAAAAAGGTAGTTATATTTGGGTAAAATAATAGCTGCCATTTTGAAAGCGTTTTTGGTCATTTATTTTCTATCTTACTTATTACTCTTACCACTGTTCTTCATTTTCAAGAGAAAAAATAAAGAACCAGTGGTAAGGGTAATTTTTTATTATATACTCTACATTATTTTGCAGGAATTTCTGACCTTTATGGTCACCTTTACTCCTGGTTTGCGGTCGTTTATTGGTATTCTCTACGGCTCGAACAGCCTGGTTGAATTTTAGTTATTTTGCGCTTTCTACTATTTCCTTTTCCCCAGGGAACACAAAATCAGGAAAATTACGGTGGGTGCATGGATCGGGTTCATCCTGTTCTCACTCAGCTACTTTCAGATTTATGGGAATAAAGAAAACTATAAATTCGGCTCATTTGTAGCCGGAATAGAAGCCCTTCTCCTTATGCTATTGTGTGGATATTACCTGTATTTTCAGATTACCCACACCTTTAACATGTTTGTTTACCGCACCTTCAATTTCTGGATCATTGTAACTTTCTTTCTTTTTGTTTCCAGCACATTCTTTCTTTACCTGATGGCTGACAGTATGGCCAACAGTAAAGACTTTCAGAAGTATTACATGTATATTAACTCGGGAGCTAACATCCTTAAAAATCTGCTTTTGGCTTTTGCTATTACAAGAAAGTTCGTACAAGCTCCGGAAAAGGATTATTCAAGACCTGAACTGGATTTGGATGATGACTTAATTTTGAACCATAAAACCTAATCCTTCAAAAACCTCATGTATAGCCTCCAGATAACCCAGAATTTTGGTAATACCATGCTTATAATTGGTACCATAGGCATGCTATTTATGGGAGTGATGCTGGTCATGGCATTGGTTTTTCATCAGAAAAGGATTTTGTTGTTCAACAAGATGGCACAGGAATTCGAGAAAGAAAAGCAAGAGCTTTTACTTAATTCATCCATTAAATTTCAGGAAGAGGAGCGTCAACGCCTTGCAGCTGACTTACACGACGACGCAGGCCCCCTGCTTGCCACAGCTCGTTTATATCTCAATGAAAACCTTATTCATCAGGATACGGCCATACAACTGCAATCCATAATGAGCGCACGGCAGATAATTGACGACACCATACAACTCATTCGCAATATCTCACATAGCCTGTTACCACCCACTCTTAAGAATTTCGGACTGGATGCCGCTCTGGTGGATATGTTTGACAAAATCAACAACACAGGCACTATTAAAGCAAGTGCCAGGTTTCATAACAATACGGAGAGGTTAGAAGATAATCAGGAACTGCTGGTGTTCAGGATAGTACAGGAAATAGTCGGTAATATTCTTAAGCACAGTAACGCAGGATTTATCCACCTCACTCAAAATGCACAGGGCAACTGGGTTTATTACCGAATCCATCACGACGGGAAAGGAATCGTTCAAAAAGAATTCGATGAGCTAAGCAAGAAAGCAGCAGGTCTGGGTCTGAAGAATATCCAAAGCCGGATCAATGTATTGCATGGAAGAATCTTTTTTGAAATGGACAATACCCAATCTTATTACAAGATTACTTTGGAAATCCCAAGACAATATTGATTTATAAAAAAACCGTTAGTATATTTGTCATAACCCCATGCAAACCCATTGGTCATGACCCCCGATACTCTTAAAGTGGCAATTGCTGATGATCATCAGATATTTAGAAGTGGTGTCATACTCTCACTAAAACCTTATAGCCATATTAAATTTGTACTGGAGGCCAGCAACGGTCAGGAATTAATCGATGGAATAGAAAAAGACATCCCTGATATTGTGTTATTAGACCTCCGAATGCCGGAGATGGATGGTATTGAGACTA
>JACFNA010000156.1:2026-7352 GCA_019455085.1 Chitinophagaceae bacterium | reverse complement strand
CATACGTAAAAAACTTTCATCCCAACAGCCTTAACCTGTTAGAACTCAGGCGCGTCAGACTGGAAGATTAATATTGAGAAAGCCGGTGCCACACCTGCCAGGCCTTCAGGAATCCCGTTTACTACAGAATTACGTACACTGTTTTTCATAGAACCTTAAAAAGTTTAGCTTTGCCCACCCTATCCTAAGGGTAAATTAAAACAATGAAAAGTATGGCAGATCTAAGCAATTTTGATCCCAATTCTGCAGGTAATCCCAACAACAATATTTTCGGATTACCATTTACTGAAGAAGAATCGGCAGTAATCATATTCCCCGTGCCGTGGGAAGTCTCGGTAAGCTACAGAGCAGGGACTGCCCGCGCACCTGAAAATATCTTTAATGCGAGCCTTCAGGTGGACTTAATTGACAATGATCTCCGCGATGGATGGAAGCGCGGTATTTATATGAGAGAGCCTGACAAGAATCTCCTCCAGAAAAGCGATTACCTGCGCAAAGAAGCAGAACTCTACATTAAATACATTTCAGAAGGAGAGAATGTAGAGGACAACAAATTTATGGCGAAAGCCCTGGTGGAACTGAACGAGGAGGCCACACTCCTCAACAAGTGGGTATATGAGCAAACTAAGGAACTATTAGCCAAAGGGAAACTGGTAGGATTGCTGGGTGGTGATCACAGCACTCCTCTGGGGTATATGAAGGCCATAGGAGAGCAATACGCATCTTTCGGAATACTACAGATAGATGCACACTGCGATCTGAGAGAAGCTTACGAAGGCCTCACCTACTCCCACGCTTCCATCATGTATAACGCACTGAATGAAATCCCCACACTACATAAACTGGTCCAGGTAGGTACCCGGGACTATTCTGATACGGAATATGATTACATTCTTCATAGTAACGGACGTGTACATACGTACTTCGACAAGGATACTAAGGAAAGAATTTACGAGGGTGAAACATGGAAAACCATAACAGATGAAATTGTAGCGCAATTACCGGAGCATGTGTATCTGAGTTTTGACATTGATGGGCTGGACCCTAAACTGTGCCCTAACACAGGGACTCCTGTACAGGGAGGATTAGAGACCGAGCAAGTCTATTACCTGCTCCGCAAAATGCTGGCATCGGGAAAGAAACTTATAGGCTTTGATCTTAATGAAGTAGGTACCAGCACCAACGAATGGGACGAAAATGTAGGAGCACGAGTGCTATACAAACTATGCAACCTATTACTACTCTCAAATGGATAATAAAGAGTCGTTTCAGATCGTATTGCAGAATACCAAACTCCGGACATACATCAGGTTAGGTTATGCCTTTGTAGTTATGAACGTCATCACTTTCGGGCTTTTGTTGCTCATCAGAGCCCCATGGAAGACGCCGGTTGCTGGCCTTGCTGTCACCCTGATATACTTTTTGATCAGGTACCTTAGAAAGCAAAAGGGCAAGCCACAGATCGATCAGGATATATTCTTTCTGTATGCAGCCGTATGGCTCTGGCACAACTCATGGATGGCTATACTGTTGCTGATATTAGGGATTCTCTTTAAACTTACTCTGGAGCCTATGCGGTTTGTATTCACCCGGGAGGGTATCAAAAGAGACTTCTTCCCGAAAAAGAAAACAGAATGGAATGAGATGAATGGCGTGGTACTGAAAGATGGGCTGCTTACGCTGGACTATAAAGACAACCGGCTGATGCAGGCACTCATCCAGGATCCGGACAATACAGACGAACAGGCCTTTAACTCCTTTGCCAGCAGGCATCTGACCTCCTGAGGGTAATTGCTAAAAGCACCTGCGGTCCTTCCGACAGAAAAGTTTACAGTGTCATAATATTTTGACATGCCTTCTTTAGTTGCCCTGAAAGCAATAGTTACCTTTGAGCCTAAATTTTTTTTGAAATGAAAAGAACCGGTATTCTGATTCTGTTTTCCATAATCGCTTTCTCCTGTACACAGGGCAACTCTGCCGACAAGGCACAAAATAAGGAGGCTGAGGTATCAAAAGACACGTTGCTCTATGAAGGTGAAACACATTTCAGGAATTTGCGTCAGCTTACTTTTGGGGGTGATAATGCAGAAGCTTATTTCAGCTACGATGGAAAATATATAGTGTATCAACGTACAGATACCAAAAACGGAATCATGTGCGATCAGATTTGGATGGGTAAAATCCCTGAAGCAGGGGAATCCTTTCAGCCCAAACTGGTGAGTACAGGCACAGGCCGTACTACATGTGCTTTCTTTTATCCTGATGGCAAACACATAATCTATGCAAGTACCCATCTGGGATCTAAAGACTGTCCGCCTGTACCTGACAAGGAAAAAATGAAACGGTATATCTGGCCGATTTACGAAAGTTATGACCTTTTTGTTGCCGACACTAATGGCAATATTGTAAAGCAACTGACCCATACTCCGGGCTATGATGCGGAAGCTACCATATCCCCCAAAGGAGATAAAATCGTATTTACTTCCACACGAAACGGTGATTTGGATCTCTACACCATGGATCTTGATGGAAGTAATGTCAGACAAATTACAGACATGCTGGGTTATGATGGAGGAGCATGGTTCAGCCCGGATGGCACCAAGATCTTATGGCGCGCCAGCAGGCCAAAGACAGAAGATGAAATTAAAGATTACAAAGAACTGTTATCGCAGGGGTTGGTAGCGCCTACTGAGATGGAAGTATGGATAGCCAATGCCGACGGGTCTGACGCAAGGCAGGTAACTTACCTAAAGCAGGCCAATTGGGCCCCTAACTTTATGCCTGATGGCAAACGAATCATTTTCTGTAGTAATTCTGAATATCCCAGAGGATTTCCTTTCAATATGTACATCACTGATTTTGAAGGAAAGAACATCACAAAAGTGAGTCGGGATAACGGCTTTGACGCATTCCCTATGTTCAGCCCGGACGGAAAGAAAATAATCTTCAGCAGCAACAGAAACAACGGAGGTACACGCGACACCAACATTTTCATTGCAGACTGGGTGGAGCAATAATCTCAGCCGCGCTTTTTTGATGAGAACGGTCAAATAATTAGGTGACGATACTCATAACACAAGCACTCTAAAAGAGGTATGTTTGCAATCAGGTATGATTGAAACACTGCAAAAAGTATCTTCAGCATCTACTAATGACAACAGTCTGCCGACTTGTTATCATTGTGGTGAAAATTGCCCTGACAAGAATATTTTTCAGAACGATAAATATTTTTGTTGTCTGGGTTGCCTTACAGTGTATCAACTCCTCAATGAGGCAGGCCTTTGCAATTATTACCAGCTCAATCCGCAATCCGGGATAAACAAAAGAGAGAAAACAGCCACTCAAAAATTCGCGTACCTCGAAGCACCCGAAGTGGCTGGTAAACTTATCACTTTCAGAGAAGGCAATCAGGCATACACTACCCTCTACGTTCCCGCAATCCATTGTAGTAGCTGCCTCTATCTCCTGGAGAACCTTCCCAAACTACTGAAAGGAGTAATCAGGAGTGATATACAGTTCCTGAAAAAAGAGGTATCCCTTGTGTTTAATGAAGAGGAAGTATCGCTTCGCCAGATAGCAGATTTTCTTGCAGAAATAGGTTATGAACCATACATCAATCACACGCACTCCGGGCAGAAGCAGAAAAAGAAGAAAGACAGAAGCCTTATCTATCGGTTAGGCATAGCCGGATTCTGCTTTGGTAATATTATGCTTTTCAGCATTCCGGAATATTTTTCCGGTGGGGCAGCAAACGAACCTTATCTGCAGGGAATCTTTCGATATTTAAACGTAGTGTTTAGCATTCCGGTATTATTCTACAGTGCGGCTCCTTTTTTTGTTTCAGCATGGAAAGGCATCAAACAGAAATACCTCAACATAGATGTTCCTGTAGCCTTAGCCATTGGTGCCACCTTCGTGAGGAGCATGGTAGATGTATTCTTTCTGGATGGCAGTGGCTTTTTTGATGCGATGTCAGGAATTGTATTCTTTATGCTGGCCGGAAGGGTGCTGCAAGACCGGACACAGAAAGCGCTCTTCTTTGACCGCGACTACTCGGACTATTTCCCAATGGCTGCCATGGTGCTTACTGCCGACGGAAATGAAAAACCCACCCTGCTTTCGGAAATTGCTGAAGGCGACAGGTTAATCATTCGCAACAACGAACTGATTCCCGCAGACAGCATCCTCATAAAAGGAAAATGCCTCATTGACTACAGTTTCGTATCTGGCGAATCTGTACCGATTGAAAAGAAACCCGGAGACCTGCTTTATGCGGGCGGCAGGCAATTGGCCGGCGTAGCGGAGATGCAGGTGATAAAAGAAACCTCAGCCAGCAGGCTGACACAACTCTGGAGCAAAGAATTAGAAAAGGAACACGAAGACAAACTGGATAACAGAAATTCTTTTGTGCACTCACTGGCACAAAACTTCACGCTCATAGTGCTCGGGATAGCGCTTGTGACTGCTATTTACTGGTGGCAACATGACACTTCACGTATATGGCCCGCAGTTACCGCTATTCTCATTATCGCCTGTCCGTGTGGGCTATTACTCACCAGTACCTTTACTAACGGATACGTCATGCGTATTCTGGCAAAAAACGGGCTTTTTCTGCGCCATCCCTACCTCATTGAGCGATTGGGTAATGTCAATCATATTGTATTTGACAAGACGGGCACACTCACATCTGCAGGCAGCATGAAGGCTGAATACACAGGGGCAACACTCTCTGACGAAGACCGAGAAATTATCGCCTCAGTTGTGCGTCCTAGTATGCACGCTTTCAAAGCGCCCGTACTTGATCTCTTAGGAAGGCGTGGCAAATATGAGGCTCAAAATTTTACTGAGACTACCGGCATGGGGATAAGTGCTGAAGTGCGTGGATCGAACTATCAGATAGGGATACCTGCTTTTTTCCGGACGGAAAACACCAGTGCATATAATGGCACACCCATCCTCATCTACAAAAACGGAAAACAACTTGGCACTTTCCTGCTGACACAGCAACTCCGTAAAGGATTACCGGAAATGCTGAAAAGAATCGGGCAGCGGGTTTCTTTTTCGCTCATCTCGGGTGATGAACCTCACCAACAAAAAATGTTATCTGAATATTTTGGAGACAATGCCATCTTCCGGTCAGACCCTCAGGAAAAGCTGAACTACATTGCAGGGTTAAAACAACAGGGATTGGTGGTAGCGATGACCGGCGACGGACTGAACGATGCGGGTGCACTAAAGAAAAGTGATTTTGGCCTTTGCATTACAGACGACGTCAACCGGTTTACACCAGCCGGAGATGCCATCATGGACGGTTCCAAAATTGCAC
>JACFNA010000156.1:0-2016 GCA_019455085.1 Chitinophagaceae bacterium | reverse complement strand
AGCTTGATAAGCTTTTTAATTTCAGCAGAAAAACCAGGCACACCATCAGACTGTGTTTCGGATTTTCAGTAATCTATAATATTACCGGATTATTCTTTGCCATTCAGGGAACACTCTCTCCCCTGCTGGCCGCTATCCTGATGCCATTAAGTACACTCACCATCATTGTAACCACCTATTTGTCGAGCCTGGCCAAGGCCCGGAAAGAAGGACTGTTAGTATAGTAGAAGCCTCTTAAGAAATTGGATTAGTCAACGAAGCCTTCCAGACTTCCATACAAATAATACTGCCTTTATGCAGCTGGATGAATTTGCAATACGCCTCAGGTAAAGAAATTTATTCCCCAAAAATAAATTCTATGCTTCTGAAAATAAGTTTTTATCCAACTGTTCACTTCCAGAAAGTTCGTCAGATGGGCATTGCATCCTATTTGACATAAGAGACTTTCATTATAAATTAACTTGTAAAATTCACTTAACTTTATCAGACTAAAAAGAGGGAAAATATGTTGATAGAGAGAACATCAAGGGAAGTGATTATTCGTTTGCCATCTTCTGTAGATATTACGGGAGTGCAAAGGCTGGTTGATTACCTAACATATAAAGAAGCAACTTCAAATTCTCAGGCTACACAGGACCAGGTAGATAAACTTGCAAACGAAGTAAAGAAGGGTTGGTGGAAGAAAAATCGCAAACGATTTATTAAATGAGAAAAATAGTTGTCGACACCAACATCATTTTCTCTTGCCTGCTCAATTCACAGGGGACAATAGGCGACATCATTTTCAATTCTGATACCGCTTTTGAGTTCTACAGTAATCAATATATGCGATTTGAAATTCGTAGCCACTGGGATAAACTAAAAAAAATTTCTAAACTGACCGATCTGGAACTGGATACCGCTTATGAAAAGATGCTGACGAAATTTACTTTTATTAATGAAGAACTTATTCCTCAGACCGATTGGGAAAAGGCTGAAAAATTGATGAAAAATATTGATTTGGATGACACAGATTTTGTTGCATTGTCCAGACATCTGAAAGGCAGCTTATGGACAGGAGATAAACACCTTTATGCCGGCTTAAAAGCAAAACGATTTCGCAGCGTTTATAACACTCAGGACATGCTTAAACTTCGAAACAGGCTGACAAAGTAATAAATCGGCTTGCAACAAGCGTCTTGCATGTCATACCCTATCGCTTCCATACTTTTGTTATTAAACTTTTATACTTATAAGGCATCCGTCATATTCCGGTAGAATTAGTTTAACTGCCCTTCATATCGATATAACACCCCAAAGATTAAAGACTCTATCAGAATTCACATTGGCATTGCAAAAGGGAACTGCTTCCCTGTGATCATTTACTTCTACAGCCTTTTCCTGTTTCAACATCACAATGGCCAGGTTCACCAATGCTGAGACAAAGGAGGCTTTGTTTTCCGGTTTTTCTCCAATTCAGCTGACCTATTCCCATATTTAGCAGCCTTATCATACTGAAATACTCAGTCATCCTCCCTACTTACAAATAAAAAGGGAGTAAATATCTTCTTTACTCCCCTTTTTCAGGGAATGAAAAATGAGAAAATCCACCTCATATTTGTTTTGTCACTCAAACATTTTCAACATGAAAAGTACCACTATTCTGCTCTCCATATTTTTGTTACTGATTTCTTCCGGTGTAGAGGCTCAAACCAAACCCAGGCCCAAACAAAATCCACCCTCGAAGGCTGAGATAAACAAAATGATGGAAGATGTCTTGAACGCAGAGGATATGAGTAAGGAAGAGCGGGAAGAAATGAAAAAGATGATGAAAGAGGTGATGCCTGCATTGACGAATAAGAAAACAAATACAGCAGATTATGGAGTATTTACAGATAACAAGCAATTAATCCCCAAAAGAGATGCCGCAAGAATCAATGCTATTCCTAAAAAAGCCTTTACAGATGCTGACGTAACAGTTACTACTACGAACTTATATAATAAGCTGATGTTAAGAGCCAAAGCAAATGAAAAGTC
>JACFNA010000155.1 GCA_019455085.1 Chitinophagaceae bacterium | reverse complement strand
CTTTGTTGATGGTCAACTCTATATCGAGTCTTGCAGTAGGATCCATAGTGCAGATCAGCAGATCAGGATTCATCACTTCGAAACTTGGAGATACCTCACCTATCATTCCGGCAGTGAATTCTGTTTTTCCTTTCAGGTTTAGGGTAAGCTTTTCTGTTCCCGGCTCGTGTACTGTTTTTCTTTTAAAACGTACCTGCTTCAGGTTCAGAATGATTTCAGTAACATCTTCGGTTACTCCTTTTATAGTCGCAAATTCATGATCAGCACCCGCAATATTCACCCCCACAATAGCATATCCCTCCAGCGAGTTCAGCAAAACCCTGCGCAGTGCATTACCGATGGTAACACCATACCCGGGCTCTAATGGTTTGAATTCAAACTGTGCTTCAAAATCTGTGCTTTTCTGAAGAACAATTTTATCAGGTTTTACAAAATTTAAAATGGCCATTTTATCGATTTTGTTTTGAATTGAATTGATTAAATTTTCTGTACAGTTTATTTACTATACAATTCCACTATCAGTGATTCCTTAATATTTTCAGGAACACTCTCCCTTTCAGGGTATGCCAGAAAAGTTCCTTTCATAGTGCTTTCATTCCAATCAATCCAGTTGAACTTAGGATTCTTTGGCTGAAGGTTTGAAGTGATATGTTCATTGTGTGCACTTCTGTCTTTCAACCCAATCACATCTCCCGGCTTTAATGAATAAGAAGGGATATTTACCACCTCACCATTCACGGTGATATGCTTGTGAGATACAAGCTGGCGGGCTGCCTGTCTGCTGGGTGCAATACCCATACGGAAAACGGTATTGTCCAGACGTGCTTCCAGAAGCTTAATAAGCATTTCGCCGGTAACGCCTTTACGACGAGCGGCTTCATTAAATGTTTTTCTGAATTGCTTTTCCAAAAGGCCATAAGTATATTTTGCCTTTTGCTTTTCCCTCAACTGAAGTGCATATTCGCCAAGGCTTTTTCTTTTCCTTGCTGCACCATGCATTCCCGGAGGATTACTGTTCTTGGTAAGCCATTTACCATTCCCTGTAATCGGTTCTCCGAAAATTCTGGAAATTTTTGTTTTTGGTCCTGTGTAACGAGCCATATTCTTTTGATTTTTTATTGTCGGCAACCCATCATTAAAAATCTAAAATCAATGAGATGCCCTTTGTTTATGTGATGAAATAAAAATTATACTCTTCTCTTTTTGGGAGGACGGCAACCATTGTGAGGCAGAGGAGTAATATCCTTAATCTGCACTACTTCAAGTCCTGACTGGGAAAGCGACCTGATAGCACCTTCTCTACCTGATCCGGGGCCTTTTACAAATACATCCACCCGCTTTAAACCTGCGTCCATAGCAGTCTTTGCTGCATCTGCTGCTGCCATCTGAGCGGCATAAGGTGTATTTTTCTTGGATCCCTTAAATCCCATTTTACCGGCAGATGACCAGGAAATTACCTGCCCCTGCTTGTTGGTAAGGCTGATGATAATGTTGTTGAAACTCGCGGTGATATGCGCATCACCATAATTGTCCACTTTTACTACTCTTTTCTTTGCAGTGGCCTTTGTTGCTTTTGCCATAATTGTAGGTAATCATTAAATTTTTTCCGCTTCTGCGGCCTGTTTTTGCCTCCCTCCGGCTTAAAATGAGAGATCCGGCATACACAGAATTATTAATTAAGCCCGGATACAAAAAAGCGAAGAATTACTTCTTCGGTGCTTTTTTCTTACCCGCTACTGTCTTACGTTTTCCTTTTCTTGTACGGCTGTTGGTACGAGTGCGCTGGCCACGAACCGGCAATCCTTTACGATGCCTTAACCCGCGGTAGCATGCGATATCGAGCAACCTCTTGATGTGTGTCTGCACCTCACTCCTTAATGCACCTTCAGTCTTAATTTCTGCTGCAATAATATTTCTGATAGCAGCCTGCTCATCATCATTCCATTCACTCACTTTCTTGTCGTGACTGATGTTTGCCTTATCGAGGATATACTGAGCTGTGCTACGGCCAATACCATATATATAGGTAAGGCCAATTTCTCCTCTTTTATTCTTTGGTAAATCTATACCGGCTATACGCGCCATATTGAGTTTTCGTTTTTATTAGAGTTTAACCTTGTCTTTGCTTGTACCTTGGGTTCTTTTTGTTAATCACATACAGCCTGCCCTTACGACGTACAATCTTGCAGTCTGCACTTCTCTTTTTTATAGATGCCCTTACTCTCATGATAAGTCTTTTTTGTGCCTTACGGCGTCGTTTTTAGTTTTTATATCTGAAAATGATGCGTCCTCTTGACAAGTCATAAGGGCTCATTTCTACTCCTACCTTATCACCCGGTAAGATTCTGATATAGTGCATCCTCATCTTACCGCTAATGGTTGCCAAAATCTCATGGCCATTCTCTAACTGCACCTTAAACATGGCATTGGATAAGGCTTCCAGAATTGTACCGTCTTGTTTTATAAGTGCTTGCTTCGCCATTTTCGATTTTGGGAGCGCAAAGATATGCTTATTAACTTAATAATTGAAAAAATTATAGCTTTGCAAAGCCTTTGTGGATAAAAATATGGCGAATAATTACCATTTTTTTGACAGATTGGCCTGCTATGCACCTTAAAAGTGTGCAAAAATCCGTTATTAACACCAAATATCACCCTGTAATGAAAAAAAATTCTCCCTTTATTACCCTGAGAAACATACTCCTGCTGTTGACTATTTCGCTGTTTTTTGCCGCCTGTAAAAAGAGCAAATCTGAGCAGGAGCCGCCAAAAGAGACCAATTACATGAATATTAACTCAGGAAGCAGTTGGACATATACTCAGGTTGATAACTCTTCCGGCACACCGGAAACCTCCGAATTCACTATTACCTCTACTCCGAGGGATACTTCTATCAACGGGAGGACATATCATATCTACGACTATTCCTTTGGGGGGAGTCAGTACTTATCGAAACTGGGTTCAGACTATTTCAGGTATGACACACTGCCGGGCGGCTTGGGATCGCATATCGAATTGCTTTATTTAAAGGACAAAACACTACCGGGAACCAAATGGAGCCAGGATTTTAATATTGATGTACCAGATTATCCATTCGGCCAGGTACCCTTGAAAGTATCTTATGAAATAACCGACATCGGCAACCGTGTGGTTGGCGGTAAGAACTATAGCGACGTGATTCATGTACAAACCACCATCTCTACAGTTACAATTCCTGTACAGAATTTCGTTAATAACATTGACTCATACTATGCCCCCGGGGTAGGCCTTATAGAAAACACTACCGTCATGCAAATTGATTTTATGACGGTGAAGAAAAATATCGACATAAAAACAACCCTGAAGGAGGCTGTATTGAAATAACCTCCCCCTGATTGTATTTGCAAATACCTTACTAAATAGGCTGATCTGTAAGATGCACCTTGGTCATCTCAAGGTAGTGGTTCTGCAACTGGTGCAGATAAATAGGATCGAGGATGATGCGCTTTTCATCCTTATACCACATCTCAAACCTTGAAAAATTGTCTTTACCCGGGGTCAGAAGCCGAAAAGCACCCTTCATGTACTTCACGGTGCCATCTTCGTTGGCCTGCTTCTTAAAACTCATCTTTAGAAGTGTGTTGTCGTCCAGGGGAACAGGATTCAAATCTTCACTTTTAAAGAAGAATTCCTGAACGCCATTGTCCACCCCAATTTCCTTTTCATCGCGGTTGAAACTCGTCACCTCCCCCATCCATACCTTTCCATCAGAATTCGCCAGGACGTAGTCTCCCGCCTTTAAGTCGCTGAATTTGATCATGGTATAATTTTTATTAAATTTAGGAATATTTGAGGTTTCTGTGAAATTTTTCAATTTCCCTGCCACTCCCTGTGAAACCAATCCCTGCCTCAATTTTCTTTTCACTCAAGATTCCACACGGAAAAAATTACCCGATAAAAAGGTATGCAGAACTCTTGCATTTCCTATCAAACTAATTAAATTTGTGAGAGTTATAATTACTAACCTGCGTGTGGATGGGCGCATAACCGCCCCGGACGTACTATCTGCCGGTTGAGCACGGACTAGCCCGAAAAAAGCAGACTTCCACTATCCTTCTGAAGCAACTATTTCCTGTGATAATCAATTAGATAATTGATTTTATAAGTTGTTTTAATAAATCGAGTGATGAAAAAGAAGGTGCTTTGTATAGAGTCAAATAATTCCCTGGGAATGGTGATTAAGACGGTATTGAGCGACTCTTTCAGAGTAAGTGTGGTTAATAATATTTTTGATGCAATGGACCAGTTACCCTGTGCAGATTTCGATTGTATTGTGTTAAGCGTGGAACAGCGCAACATGCTCCCGGCTGCGCTGCTACATCATCTGGATTCAAGTGCGTTTTTCAGGGAAATCCCGGTAGTGATGCTGTCTGATTATGAAGATGAACAACTAAGCCAGATACGTGACGTCTATGAAGTAGCAGCTTTCTTTCGCAAACCATTTGACCCATTACGTCTGGCTGACTCAGTAAAAAGTATATGCTACCCCGTTAGCACCTCTGAAGTATTATTTAAGAAAAGAAAGTTTTTAAACCTGAACTGATAATCCCCCAATATTCAATGGAACTCCAATAATTAATTTTTAACCCTAACTGAGTGACAAATGATTACTGGAATTCTACACAAAGAAACAACACCCATTCGGGAGACGAAACCCCATATTGTAAAAGATGCGCTTCATCGCACAGGACTATTTCTGTATATAGGAGAAAACGAAGAATACGCGAGGCAACACTATGGTGTATGCAACACCCATGCAGAGACCGGTTACCCTGGTGCTCAAAAAACATTGGACAAACTGCACACACTGAACCTGACTCCGGATTTCATATTCATTGACCTTCCATTGAATGAGAAAGCATTTTGTGATTTTGTACTTTACCTTCATTCTGCCAGGTGGAGTTGCATGATACCCATTGTATATAATATTAATCGCAGGCCGGCAGCAGAAATCAGAAAACTGGACAGCCTCAGCTTTGCTGACGAACTGGTAGATATCGAAAGGCCATACGAAATACAAGGCGCTTCACATCTCCCGCACGAGAAAACTAACACCTTTTATCAGCCATCATCAGGAATATCAACGGGGAAGAGAATTTTCGACATCATTGTATCCGCGTCCCTGCTCATCATGTTCCTGCCAGTTATTGCCATCATCACACTGTACCTGAAATTTGCAATAAAAAGCACTCCCATCTCTTCTACTGAATGTACAGGACAGTATTACAAAATATTCAGGCTATACCAGTTCTGCATGCCACAGCCGGATGCCCACACAGCGCAATCACATAAATTTTTCTTCGGAAGGATTCTGAAGAAGGCAGGCTTTTGCCACCTTCCACAACTCTTTAATGTGCTGAAAGGAGATATGTCCATAGTGGGTGTACGCCCGATTGCACTGAGAAAAGCTTCCACTCTGACAGACAATAAAACGGTGGAACGATTTAATGCGCCTGCGGGCATCATCGGGCTCCGCCATACAATCAGTAAGGCCCGGCAACGACTTAATGAGGAAGAGAGTCTGTGGCTGGACAATACTTATGCAAGAGAACACGGTTTTGTAATGGACTTTCAGATTCTGTTACAAACACCATTTACTTATATTTTCAGAGCAAGGTAAGCTCCACAAAATCTTTAGCAGCATTCGCTGGAAAATAAGAGGATGCTGCGCTTCTATTTTAAAAAAGTCATCGGCACACGTGTGAGTTATTCGAATCCGGGCTAAAGTACTTATTGAGAATGATGCGCATAGTGCGACACCCAGACCCTGAGTAATAAATCTAAAACCGATGTCTATTGGGCTTTAGCCGACTTTCCCGGACAATAAAAAAAATATTTTTTTTCTCTTTTTGTTCTCAATCAAAATCTTTTCATATAGATTTGCGCCTATATGAAATCAAGCGGATCATATTCACCGAAGGTGTCAATCCTTCATAATATTACAATTACCACTACAGGTATTACCCGCAAGGGTATGTAATTATTATAACCATCCGTCAGTCTATTTCTGTAATTTTTTCCCAACATTCTTACAACTTAAAATAATGCGCGTACTCAAATTCGGAGGAAGCTCCGTAGCAAACTCAAATAATATTGAAAGAGTTTACAACATCATCTCAGAGACCTGTGAACACGGTGAAAAGGTAGTAATCGTGCTTTCAGCAATGAGCAAAGTGACCGACAGCCTTATTGAAGCGGCACAGGCTGCTCTTGCTCAGGATAACCGATATTCAGATATTCTCAATAATATATGCGAAAGGCATCTGGAAGTAATCAAAGAGACTATAGACGTACAACACCAGAGCAGCATACTTACACGTATAAAAGAATTATGCAACGAAGTAGAAGATATCTGCAAAGGTGTGTTCCTGGTAAGGGAACTTACCCCACATACTTATGACCTGATACTAAGTTATGGAGAAGTGCTTTCTACATTAATCTTCTCTGAGATATTACGGCAAAGAGGTATTCCTAATGAATGGATGAACTCCGGCCTGCTCATCCGCACAAACAGCGAACATAGTAAAGCCACTATTGATATCAGAAAAACCAGAGAACTGGTGGAGCCGTTAATTAGCGCCTCAGGCTGTAAGGTATTCGTTTTTCCTGGTTTCACGGGGAGCGATGCTGAAGGAAACCGCACCACACTTGGAAGAGGAGGATCAGACTATACAGCTTCTGCATTAGGCGCTGCACTGCATGCTAAAGTAATAGAGATTTGGACGGATGTTTCAGGAATGATGACTGCTGATCCGAGAGTGGTTAAGAATGCCAGCATCATTCACGAATTATCGTATGAAGAAGCATTGGAACTGTCACACTTTGGCGCCAAAGTAATTTATCCTAAAACCATTGCACCTGCTTTCCCAGAAAAAATACCCATCCTTGTAAAGAACACATTTCATCCCGGGGATGCCGGAACAAAAATTCATGACTATATCGAGCACAATGGCAATGCAGTAAGAGGACTAAGTAGCATGAAAGGAATGGCCGTGCTTACAGTAGAAGGCAGCGGTATGATTGGTATCCCGGGTTTTTCCAAAAGGCTTTTTGAGACACTGGCCACTGAAAAAATCAACGTGATTCTTATTACGCAAAGCTCGTCAGAATATAGCATCTGTGTGGTTATTGAAGATACACTCGCCAAACAGGCTAAGAAAGCTCTGGATAACTGCTTTGCCATGGAGATAGAAACCGGAAAACTAAAACCGGTGCGTATAGAAAAAGACCAGTCCGTAGTAGCAATTATAGGCGACAGCATGAAAAGCAGATCGGGTATCAGCGGTAAAATGTTCGGCGCACTGGGTAGAAACGGTATTAATGTAAGAGCAATAGCACAGGGCTCCTCGGAGAGGAATATCTCAGCGGTTATCTCTACAAACGATGTAAAAAAAGCGCTGAATGTATT
>JACFNA010000154.1 GCA_019455085.1 Chitinophagaceae bacterium | reverse complement strand
CCTGCACCGCCTTCGCATTAGCCTCAATAGTGCTCAATTGACCCTGCAGCGTCTCCACATTTGTGCGCGCCTGCAACAGTTGCACCTCTGTACCGATATTATTGGCCCAGAGATTTTTCTGCCGCTCGTAAACTGACTTTGCCAGTTCCAGTTGTGCATTAACGGTACCCATCTGTTGCTTAATGGCAGCCACATTCTGGCGTATTACTTCATCATCGAGTTTCAACACCAGTTGCCCTTTTCTGATACGGTCTCCCTGCTTTACATAAATCGCTTTTATCTGGCCTGGCTGACCGGATGGGGTGATATAGCTAATGTTTTGCTGATCTACTTTTCCCTGCAATGTCACGTAATGGTTAAACTGTGACTTTGCTACCGGTGTCAACACTACCAGCCTGGGTTTCTGAACAGATGCAGCCGTATCCAGCTTAGCAATCTCAGCTTCCAGTTTATCTATTTTTCCATCGAGGTTTATTCTCTCAGTTTTGAGTTTTTCCAGTGCCGCTTTCTTTTTGCTCAGCGAGTCTGCATTGTCGTTTGTGCTCCCGCAAGAGGCTATCACAGTTATAGCCAGGGCAGGAAGGAGAGATTTCAATATTCGATTCATCTTTTATTTACTTATAAGTTTGAATTAAAGTTTACCGGCAGCCTTTAAGAAGTCTATTCGTGCGATGATCGCATCATATAAAGAGCTGTAATAATTGTTCTGAGCCATAATGAGTTCTGTCTGTGCAGAAGATATTTCCAGGTTGCTTCCTACTCCCTGTTCATATTTCAGCTTAGTCGTTTTGTAAACCTGATCTGCCAATTCGATATTCTTCTTTTGCGTATCCATATTGTATAGCGCTGTCTTCATGTTAAGCCTGGACTGGCGGATGTCATTTGTGATAGACGATTCAAGAAGTTTTAAATTATTCTGAGTCTGCCGGAGTGTAATTCTGGCGCTTTCAATCTGTGCATTCTTTCCCAATCCACTGAAAATAGGCACGTTCAGACGCAGGGCTAAGAAAGAGGAAGTAAAATAAGGGCCTTTAAAAAAGTCAAACTCCTGCCGCTGTGCATTTTTACTATAATTCGCAGCAAACACAAGCGTAGGTAATTTGCTAAGCTGATAACGTTTGATGTTCAGTTTATTCAGTTCCTCCAGATTTTTTAACTGCTGATAATCCACTCTGTCTTCAAAGTGATATTCTTCACTCAGGATATTTGATTTCAGTTTTTCGTCCGTGATAGACTCTGTCAGCACCAATGAGTCCTGCATCGGCATTCCCAAAAGAAACTTAAGTGCTTCCACGCCTGCATCGATCTGGTTCTGTGCTTTTAATCTTTGTGTCTGAAGGTTGCTCAGTTGCACCTGCACTTTATCTATATCCAGTTTCTCTGCAAAACCATTCTCAAAAATCAGTTTTGTATCATGAAGCAGCTGTGCTACATTTTTGATGTTTGCATCAATGGTACTAATCTGTTGCTGCCCGACGGCAAGCTGGTAATAAATCTTTAACACGTTTGCCTTGATCTGCTCTCTGGTCACTTCGGAAGCCAATTCTGCATTCTTCACAGCCGCATTACGTGCCATGAGCCCGACAAACACCTGCCCGTCAAACAAAATCTGCGTAAGATCTACACCACCGCTCAACGACCACTTTGTGGCAAAACCGGCGTTAATGGTTCCAAAATCATCCGGAGCGGTGATAGGGGTACCGTCGCCTTTCTTTACCTGATTGGCAACCAATACTGCATAAGTGCTTTGAGCGATAAAGTTGGGAAAGGTCATTACCTGCACATTTGGATTCATGCTTATCCCACCTGATGCACTGAGGCTTGGCAGCGCGGCTGCGGTTACCTGTTTATTTTGCATTTGTTGTGCCTTAATATCCAGCAAGGCATTCTGCACCTGAAGTGAATGCTTCAGTGCATATTCTACTGCCTGATCCGCCGTGAACTGATGCACTTCCGGTTGGTCTTGCGCATACACACCGGGAGCAATGCAGCATAATATCAGGGCTACTGCCAGGGCTACGGATTGTCTCATTGTCTCTGTTTTAAATATTTTATTCCTTAGCGGCGTATTTTTCTATCAACTTCTTTCCTTTCGTCGTCACCAGAGAGTGCATATACATACTTAATGACTGCTTCTGAATTTCCAGAAGGGCATACCCCGATCTTGGAAACAACTGTTCATTAAATGCCATTGATACCATTTCAATTCTAAGTCTGGCATATATATCTTCATTCACCTCTTCTCTGTAAAGCCCTTCTTTCTTTCCCCACCTCAAATTATCCACTATCATTTTGTACAAAAATCCAAACCTGAAATCATGAAATCGTTTAAAGGTTCTGGGATATCCCCTCTGCAAATCGAACAATACGGATGGATTCAGATCTGTGAGGAAAGTGTGGATGGCTCTGATTGCCAAAAACAATTCTTCTACCGCATCCCTGGCCTGCTCGTGACAGGTAATTGCCAACTTCATATTGTTTTCCAGAATATCTCTGGTCACCTCGTCCACCAATTTCCCCTTGTCATTAAAGCTCTGGTATATAGTCTTCTTAGACACACCTAGCTTCAGCGCTATCTCATCCATTGTAACCGAACGGATGCCATACATACAGAAAAGTTCCTCTGCACATTTTTTTATTCTATCTCTGATCTCCATTGGGGCGCAAAACTATGGAAACTTTTTTCTTTTTGAAAGTTTTCTAAGTTTTTTTTGAAAAAAACACAAAGGTTTTTCCTACCTCCCTCATCCTCCTGCAGGAAGCACTATGGAACAAATGCGGATACCCGTTTGTTAGTCAGCCCCGGGTGGGCCAAAAGACGGATTTGTGAGAAATGTGGAATCGGTAAGCGTGTAAAGGAAGCGTTCCAGGTCGTATTTTTCTCTGGGATCAAGAACAATGGGTTTTAGCAATATGCTATCCAGCGTCGCTGACTTCTGAATCCCCGAGCTATAGTGTTCTATAACTTTATGGAGAGAATAAAACCTTCCATCGTGCATATAAGGTTGGGTCACCCCGACATTTCGTAAGGAAGGCACCCGAAACCTTAAGGAATCTGCAACCACTCCGGTGACCCCTACCCTTCCATAATCGGGTTCATGCGCATCAGGTTTTAGGCCATTATTTCTGAAAGAATTGTCTGTAAACAAAGGTTCTTTATGACAGCTCTCACAATGAAGCTTAAAAAGCGCGTACCCCCGCTGTTCTGAGGAATTGAAACTATCTTTCCCCATCATGACCCTGTCATATTTTGATGAGGCACTTACCAGCATTCCGCTAAACTGTGCCAGCGCTTTAAGTATTCGGGTACTGCTAATCTCTTTGCTTCCGAATGCTTTCCGAAACATCGCCTGGTACTCTTTATCAGCTCTCAGCTTTAACACAATAGAATCGAGGTCTTCAGCCATTTCATTTGCAGCAGTAATAGGTGATACGGCCTGCGATTCAAGGGTGGGAAACGCTCCATCCCAGTTGTAGGCATTGTTCCAGGCAAGATTTTGCAGCGCCGGTGCATTTCGCGTAGTAAAGGCACCGCCAAAGCCATGGCTGAAATCGTGATCAAAAGTAGCAAACGCTGCTTTCTGCTCATGGCAACTGGCACAGGGAAAATTGCCATCCTTGCTCAGCCTGCCATCATAAAACAATTTACGCCCCAGCAAAAAACCCTCCTCCGTGAGCGGATTATCCTTAAAAATAGCATAAGGCTCAGGCCAGCCTGGCGGCACCGGCAACTTAATCAGTTTCGGCTTATCCAGTGGGATGAGCGTAGTCCATAATATCCCACCAATCATTAACGACAGGGTCAACAATTTCTTCATAATTCACTGCTTGTATCGCGGTTACCACGTATCCTGGTTCTGTCTTTTTTCAGCAGGCTTTTCTTCTTCTTGGTTTCTAATCTTCTTTGTTTTGAAGCTTCCGTGGGGGTGGTGGGCTTGCGGATTTTTCTTTTAATAAGCGCATTTGAGATGAGTACATGAATTTTCACAATCACATCCTCTTTATTTTGCAACTGGCTTCTGGTCGCATCACTTTTTACATGCAAAAACCCCTCCTTATTGATACGGTTAGCAAGCACCATCAGCACTCGTTTTTTCTGATAATTCTTTAAAATCTTAGAATCAGCTACATGAAAAAAGCCTTCCACCATCGTTTCCACTTTGTTCACGTTCTGGCCGCCTTTTCCGCCCGAACGGGCAGTCTTAAAACTAATTTCGCTTAGGAGGTTGAGCATAGAGGTTAAAAATACAAAATAATTTACCGGCAAAAATCGTCGTCTTAAGAAGCTAAATGTCGTATTTTGTACCCGAATATTTGGATCAGGTCATCTGGTTTCAATTTCTCCTGACTCATCCTTTATGAAGAAGAATCAAATTTACTCCGCATTGTGCGCCAGGAAAGCCTCAGGTAAGAAGTCGTTCGGGCTTCTGATTGACCCTGATAAGGTGAATTACGAGAAACTGGAAAAACTGTTAACACTCTCAATTTCAGCTCAGGTTGATTATTTTCTGGTCGGTGGCAGCCTCGTGATTTCCGACTTTCTGGATGAATGTGTAAAGACCATTAAAAAGGATACTGATATACCTGTAATTCTTTTCCCCGGCAATAGCAGCCAGATAACCCCTTATGCTGATGCACTTCTGTACTTATCGCTAATTTCAGGGCGGAATCCTGACCTGCTTATTGGGCAACATGTGATCAGTGCACCTGCGGTGAAACGCTCCGGACTGGAGGTAATCAGCACAGGATATATGGTAATTGATGGCGGAGCCCCCACTACAGTCTCATATATCAGCAATGCCACTCCCCTTCCGGCCGACAAAGACGATGTAGCATTATGTACTGCCATGGCGGGCGAGATGCTGGGACTTAAGGTCATTTATATGGATGCCGGTAGTGGAGCCAGACGCCCCATCTCAGAAAACATGATTCAGCGAGTAAGCAACCATATCGATTGCCCTCTGATTGTGGGCGGCGGAATTACTGATCCCGAAAAAGCGTATCTGAACTGCAAGAGTGGCGCAGACCTGGTAATTGTGGGTAATGCGATTGAAAAAGACCCATCCCTGATTTCAGAGATGGCGGCCGCAATTCACTCCATAAGCCTTGTGTAAGAAGGTAACAGTTTACAAACTCATCATATCCCTGAATTTAACTGCCTGTCTTCTGCTCACTTCGATTTTCTCGCCACCTGCAAGATCGATGAGAAGCCCTCCGTTAAAATAGGGTTCAATCTTTTCTATCATCTTCAGATTGATAATGTATTTGCGATTCGCCCTGAAAAAGACTTTTTCGTCAAGGCGTTCTTCCAGCGAATTCAGCGATTTTAAAATAAGTGGTTTATTATTACCAAAATAAATTTTGGCATAGTTACCCACGCTCTCAAACATTCTTACTTCGGAGAGCTTTACAAACCAACAGCGTTCTCCATCCTTCACAAATACCTGATCCTTGTCACCCAGTATCGTCTTACGACCCGAGATTGCTGCTTCTGCCTCCTGCTTCTGCTGCACCTTCTGGAGTGCGTCAGCAAGCCGCTTGGGCTCTACCGGTTTCATCAGATAATCGAGTGCATTAATCTCAAATGCTTTCAATGCATATTCATCGTAAGCAGTTACAAAGATTACCTTCGGTGCTTTATCAAGCTTACCCAGCATATCGAACCCTGTTTCGCCCGGCATCTGAATATCAAGAAAAATCAGATCCGGATTAAGGCTTTCAATCGCTTCCAGGCCCTCTACTGAATTGGAGGCTTCCCCTATCACTTCCACATCAGGAAAGTCTGCCAACAATCTTCTCAGCTCGTTCCTGGCCAGGCGCTCATCATCTATGATTACTACTCTTTGCATATAAAAAGCATTTTTATATTTCCTGATTAAGTTTATTTATAAGCCGGCAGGACAATCTTTGCCTGAACCATATCATTATCCAAATTGGAAACAACAAAACCGGCTTTATCTCCATACAAAATTTTCAGTCGGTTTCTGGTGCTAGCCAGTCCAAATCCCTCATTTCCATCTGCCTCAATTCTGCCGCTATTCTGCACCAGAATCTCGAGCGTATCTTCCTTAAATGTAGAAATAATATTGATAATGCCACCTTCAATCCGCTTGCTGATACCATGTTTGATAGCATTTTCAACCAATGTCTGCAACATCATAGGTGGCACAGGGCTATCAAGCGTAGATTCCTGTATATCAAAATTAATCTTAAGCCGCTCTTCAAACCTCATTTGCTCTAATGCCAGATAATCCTTCACAATATTCAACTCCTTTTCCAGAGATACGGTTTCCATTTTCTCCATGTGAAGGCTGCTGCGAAGAATATTGGATAGTTCAGTGATAGCCGTACGTGCCCTGCCGGGATTTTCCTCCACAAGTGCTCTGATGCTATTCAGCGAATTAAAAATAAAATGTGGGTTGATGTGCGACTTGATGGTTTTGAGCTCCAGTTCCTTTACAGTCTTTTCCAGTTCCAGCTTATCCAACTCAGCCTTCTGGTTTCGCAAAAGATAATGCCATACAATGTATATCGATAACCACAGGGCGACCAGGATAAATGAAAATGCAAGATCCCACCAAAAACGGCCACCGAGAAAATTCTGATATTTCCAGGCACCTTTCGTATCCCGGTACCATCCGGTATTCATCTTAATCCGCAGTGCCTTTTTATAATTAGTGGAGTCTGTTATCGGCTGATTGAAATGGGCATAATAATCACCCGTAAGCCCCTGCTTTTTCTCCATCTCAATAGCGATCTTCTTTCCTTCTTTTTTTTCATATTGCGAGAGCGAAGCACCGGTTGCCTGTACGGTAAATCTGGCGCCATAATACCCCACAAGGCCGGTCGCTAGCACACCTACCACAAAAACCACAATTATTTTATTCGTCGGAAACTCTATCCATCTGATTTTTTTTAGTACTGCCCTTAAGGAATGTGTGGCAAGAATAAACCAGACAAACTGGATCAGCAGGCCCAGCAAAAAATAAATCTTTCTTTCGCCCTTAAAGTAAAAATCAGGAGTAAAAGTGAAGAAAAATACAAATGCCAGGTTCCACACCATCCATCCACCCCATCCCAGAATCTGACAAAGCCAGTATTTCATTAATGTATTCTTCATTAGCACAAAATTAATCAGCCTGCCAAAGCCGGTGAGTATGGATTATATCAATGGTATATTCAATCTTTAAAAGGTCATATTATTCATCAATATCCAATTATAAACCCGCTTTGTCGTAGATTTGACAGTAACTAAAGACAATCGCTCTTATACTGTAATCGTTCACCACTTTTGCCCAAAAAGCACTTCAAGATAAATAATTAATGAACCAAAACCTTAATAAGGAAAAAGAATCACTAACAGCTGCTGACCGCGATTTTGAGAACAACATCAGGCCGGGGGCTATCAGTGAATTTAATGGACAACAGCAACTCATTGACAACCTGAAAG
>JACFNA010000153.1 GCA_019455085.1 Chitinophagaceae bacterium | reverse complement strand
AGGTATGTGGCAAAAATTTATAACGACCAGTGGATGATGGAAAGAGGATTTCTGGATGTAAAAACCTTCAAAGACCTTGTAAATGCCAGAGCCTCTCAGCAACTAATTACCGTCAGTCCGGAGCAGACTGTATCTGAAGCCATTGAACTCATGAGAAAACACGATATCTCGAATCTGCCTGTAATGAATGGGGACGGATTCATAGGCTCTATCAGCGAAAGTGGCCTTTTTAATAAAGTAATAGAAAATGCAGAAATCAGGAACCAACCTGTATCATCTGTGATGGAAAAAGAGTATCCTGTGGTAAATTTTACCATGCCGGTTGACAACATTAGCCATCTGATATCTAAACAAAATGGGGCCGTATTGAGTAAGGATGAAACAGGCACTTATCACATCATAACAAAATACGATCTTATACAAAGCCTTGCCCGATAGGTAGTTATAATAACTATCTAAACTTTAGTACCAGGTATCATTTTAGATAAATTCTTAAACTGTCGTAGTTTTACGATTGGTATTTATGAGCTATCTACTAACCAGGTGGTAAATATAACTCAGTGAAAAAAGGGCAATACTGCTATTGTTAAGCGTGTACTTCGCTTCTATATTTGCACCAGAAGTTGATTGATGTTGAATGGCGTTAATCAATAATAATTATCCAAGTTATCCAAAACTCCAAAAATCCAAAGGAAAAACAGATTTACCAATTTCCTGAAAAACCAGTAAAGTCCGATATCAGTCAACTTCTTAACCTCAGTATTTCGGTCTTTTTCTAAAGACTCTTAAATATGACAATTTATTTGATGAAATACAACCAATATCCTCATCAAACTAATTGACAACCAATCCCTGGCCGTGAAAACTAACTGTACCGCAACCCCCAAAGGACGCGGTTTTTTTGTGCCCTTAAGCCAGACCACTTAGGGTTCTATCCTATATACAGGATATCTCATATATGCCTTCTCATAATAAGGAGAGTTAATGAAAATAAAGTTTAACTGCTGCCCCAGATTTTTGGCAAAAGCAGAATCATTACGCATCTTTTCATCAAACCGCTCCTTTATGTCCGGATTATTTCTCAGGAATTCCACAGCCTGGTCGTTCCATCGATATTGTGTGTAGCCTTCTTTACGCTGTAATACCGGATCAAAGAAATTCCAGGAAAAATAGCTGTCATCCCCTGTAGGCTCCAGCATTTCTACAAGAAACCGGTTTCCCGGTTGGTTCGTCTGAATCACATAATCGCCTTTCAGGAACTGTGCCTTTTCCTGACTGGTTTTTACCTTCACCTGACTATTGCGATGATGTCCTTCATTTGCATTTGGCATTGAATTGAGTGATTCTATATGATATACGGTCACTGTTATCTGAGTGTCTTTGGGTAACCGTTCCATTTTTATCTGATTCAGACGGAGCAACTCAATCACCTTCCACCATCCCTGAGGGATGATATAAGCACGGGGTTTCTTCACAATATTCAGCGGTAAATAAGTTTCGTAATGTTTAATCTCCTTTGAAAATGGCTTAGTTCTGTCGAAAAACAGCACAGGCAGTGGTGACACACCACTCTCTTTCCTCCCTGCCTCATAGCCTCTGAAGGTCAGCATCTTATACTGGCTTCTGTCCATTCGCCAGCCCAATGGGAATTCCGTCTGTGTCAATTTTGCCTGCAAGGCTTTCTGTCGCTCCCTGATCAGCTCATTCCCTTTCCGGGCAGCCTCGCCAATGATTACCTGCATCAGGTCAAATGTGGCATATACCCTGTCCTTATACGGCTTCAGCATGTGAGTCTCAGGCATATAGGCGATAGTACCAAACAAAGCTGCATAGCCGGTAGAGTATCTGGGAGAATCGTAAAACATACCAAAACCCACAGACGGGTCGCTCCCTTCCACCGCTACATAAGGATACATTTCCTGACCTCTTTCTTTCATCTTCTCATATACTCCCGGATCAAACTGATTGCGCATCCACTCACCCAGGCTTCCGCCTAATTTATCGTACTGAGTAGATATCAGTGTAATCACATATTGATAATCGGCTCCATCACTAACGTGGTTATCAATCATGATATCTGGATTGAGCCAGTGAAAAATCTCAGCCCACGATCTGGAGTTACGCGTATCACCTTTGGTAAAATCTCTGTTGAGATCATAGTTCTGTGCGTTTCCCCTGAACCCATATTCTTCCGGGCCGTCCTGGCTTATGCGCGTCAACTGCTGACGGTTCAGAAACCCACCTATATTGTACACCGGAATAAACGCCAGAGCTACATTCCCCGGCAGTTTGAATTTGCCTGCTGCAAAATCACGGACCAGCATCATGCTGGCATCAATACCATCAGGCTCACCCGGGTGAATCCCGTTATTAATCATGATTACCACTTTCTTTTGCTGGTGCCACTTTACAGGATCAAAGACGCCTTCATTATCAATCATTACCACATGAAGCGGATACCCTGCATCCGTCAGCCCTTTTTCTACCATTTTTATTTTGGAAGATTGCCTTGTTAATCCTTTATAGAAATCAATAACCTGAAAATAGGTAGCTGTTTTCTTACCATTGCTCAACTCAAAGACTGTCTTCTGAGCAGATGCTGTAGTAAATAATCCAATAAAGAAAAGTAACAGCGGAAATTTAGCTCTATTCATTTACAATAGTTTTTAAGATAACAGGGGATTGATGGCCTGCATTACTCAGCCTGTTGTCCCAAAATTAACTCTAATCCGGAATCACAGATTACCACACATATAAAAACCGGTTTGGAAATACCGGCTATCCCGCGTTAGCAATAAAAAAACCGCTGCGCAATTAACTCGCAGCGGTCAAATAAAATATCAACTATGATAAACCGGGAAATCTAACTTCCGATTTTCTGTACACCTTTGGTGAGCTTGGATTTCAGGTTGGCAGCTTTATTCTTATGAATAATTCCTTTCTTAGCCAACTTGTCAATCTTTGAAGCCAGAGCAGGAAGTTCAGCTGTAGCAGTGTCTTTGCTGTCTATCTTCTTAAAATCTCTGATTGCATTTCTTGTAGTCTTACCCTGATAACGGTTAAGTTCATTCCTGGTCTTCGTCTTCCTGATTTGCTTCTTAGTAGCTGCGTGATTTGCCATTAATTCTTTTTTTTGGGCTGCAAAGATAGGTATTATTCCAATTAAAATCATTTATTATCCAATGAAAAATTTTGTCAAAACCTACTCTGAGCCTCCTTCCACATAATTTCATATCTGCCTTCTGCAGATAAAATCCAAAACCCTGAAAAAAACAAGGAGATTATCCCCAAAAAGGAAAGTTTCTTTATCTGCCGATCTCCGAAAAAGTCACACCCATCACACCCCGAAAAGATATTCTATCGTTTGACGGAAATCCTTGTCAACTTCTCAACTTTTAAAAGCATTCTTGTTGAAAAAGAAGCGATATTTGCAAATAACCCAGAAAGACAAAAAGACTGGATATTTTTCCGTTATGAAGGACTTTTCTTTTATTACCGCATCGCATCCATCGTATATCGAGAATCTTTATTTTGATTTCAAGAAAGATCCTGAAAGCATCGATGGGGAATTGAGAAAATTTTTTGAAGGATACGACTTTGCCGTATCCAGGAATGGTACTGAAGAAGCAGGGGTTGCATCCGTTTCATCCGAGAGCCTCATCAAAGAATTTGGTGTGTACCAGCTCATTCAGGCTTACCGTAAGAAAGGGCACCTGATTGCCAAGACCAATCCAATCCGCGAACGCAAGGACAGAAGAGCTAATTTAAGCCTGGACAACTTTGGGTTATCCGAAAGCGACCTGGATAGCAATTTCGAAATTGCCCGGATAGCCGGTATGCCTGACACGCAGTTAAGAAAGATTCTGGAACACCTTAAGAAGTGCTATGCTTCCTCTGTAGGGATTGAATTTGACTCGGTCAATGACCCAAAGAAAATTCAATGGATTATTAATGCAGCCGAAAAGCTGATGCTGCGCCCCGTAGCAATGGATCAAAAGAAAAGAATACTGGAGAAACTGAATCAGGGGGTTATGTTTGAAGAATTCCTCCAAAAAAAATATATAGGTCAAAAGCGTTTCTCACTTGAAGGTGGTGAAGGCACCATTGCGGCACTGGATGCTATTATATCCAAGGGAGCTGATCTTGGTGTACAGGAAGTGGCCATTGGTATGGCACACAGGGGGCGACTGAACATCCTGGCAAACATTCTCGGCAAAACATACGAACAGATATTTACTGAATTTGAGGGTACAGCAGCGGTAGACAGCACCATGGGTAGCGGAGACGTAAAATACCACATGGGTTATAGTAGTGAAGTGGTAACGCCCGGAGGGAAGGCCATCAATCTGAAACTGGCACCCAACCCTTCTCACCTGGAAGCAGTAGATCCGGTAGTGCTCGGTTTTTCCAGAAGCAAGGCGGATGTAATCTATAACAGCGATTACGACAAAATATTGCCAATACTCATCCATGGCGACTCGTCTCTGGCAGGCCAGGGAATCGTTTACGAAGTAATTCAGATGAGTGGCCTCGAAGGTTTTGGCACAGGTGGCACACTTCACTTCGTGATTAATAACCAGATCGGCTTCACTACTGACTTCGACGATGCACGCACATCTGACTATTGCACTTCATTGGCAGGTGCGGTGCAGGCACCCGTATTTCACGTCAATGGCGACGATGCAGAGGCAGTAGTAAAAGCTGCAGAGATTGCTACACTTTACAGGCAGGAATTCAATTCGGATATTTTCGTAGATATGGTTTGTTACCGTAAGCATGGCCATAACGAGGGGGATGATCCTAAATTTACACAGCCCGGCCTCTACGGATTAATCGAAAAACACCCTAACCCACGCGAGCAATACGTAAAGTTTCTGGTGCAGACCGAAGGAGAAGAAACTACTGTATTGGCTGAGGAAATGGAGAAAAAATATTGGGATGACCTTCAGGCACGGTTGGATGAAGTAAAGCAAAATCCCCTGCCCTATAAATATCAAAAACCGGAGATTTGGTGGCAAAGTTTACGCAGATCCAATCCCGAAGATTTTCTCTCCTCGCCAGTAACCGCAGTTACCGAGGAAGAACTTTTACACCTGTTCCATGCAATTATGGAAATTCCTGAAGGATTTACACCTCTCAGGAAGATAAAAAAACTCTTGCAGGACAAGGAAAAACTCTTTGAAACAGACAGGAAATTCGACTGGGCTACTGCTGAACTCCTGGCTTATGCCTCAATTATCAATGAAGGTAAAGACGTAAGAATGAGCGGGCAGGATGTAAGAAGAGGTACCTTCAGCCACAGGCATGCAGTACTCCGGGATGAAGGAAATGATAAGAGCTACAACCGCCTGAGTAATATCGGCCCCGATCAGGGTAAGTTGAGAATATGGAATTCTCTGCTTAGCGAATATGCCGTATTAGGATTTGAGTATGGTTATGCGATGGCCAACCCTAACAACCTTGTAATTTGGGAAGCTCAGTTTGGCGACTTTGCCAATGGCGCACAAACAATCATTGATCAGTTTGTCGTATGCTCTGAACAAAAATGGGGAAGGATGAACGGTCTTGTAGTATTGCTGCCTCATGGATACGAAGGGCAAGGGCCCGAACACAGCAGCGCACGTATAGAGCGCTTCCTTCAGATGTGTGCTGAAGATAATATAGTTGTAACTAATGTAACAACCGCTTCAAACTTCTTCCACGTATTAAGAAGGCAACTGGCATGGCCTTTCAGAAAACCATTGATCAACTTTTCACCGAAAGCCAACTTGCGGCTTCACGATACCTACTCTTCAATTGACGAGTTTACCTCAGGAGCCTTTAAAGAAGTGATTGACGACACTACAGCCGACCCTGATAAAACTACCAAAGTAATTTTATGCAGCGGCAAGATATACTATGACCTGCATGAAAAGAGAAAAAATGACAACATCGAAGGAGTGGCTCTTGTAAGGTTGGAACAACTGTATCCAATTCCTGAGCAACAATTGCAGGCTCTGGTTGCCAAATACAAAAAAGCAGTTTGGATATGGGTACAGGAAGAACCCATGAATATGGGAGCGGCCTCATTCCTCAAAATGAATTTGCCCCACTTCAATATGGGAATAATCGCAAGGCCGGCCAGCGCGGCAACCGCATCCGGTTACTCAAGAGTCCACAAGGAGGAACAGGCTGAAATTCTTAACACAGCATTTAGCATTTAATAAAACATATTTTTTTCTTATAGGTTTGTAAAATAAAATTAAGCGATGGCGATAGAAATTAAAGTACCTACGGTAGGTGAAAGTATCAACGAAGTGACACTGACCAAATGGATCAAAAATGACGGTGACTGGGTAGAACGTGACGAGGTAATTGCTGAATTGGAAAGCGAGAAAGCTACATTCGAAATTAATGCAGAGCAGGCAGGAATCCTGCACACGAAAGCTAATATAGACGACACTCTTGAAATCGGGCAAATAGTAGCCGAGATCGACGATAAGGCTACCAAACCTGCCGGAGCAGCAAGTGCTGCTGAGGAAAAACCCACGCCTGCACCCGAACCGAAAAAAGAAACTCCCAAAGCCGAGGCAACGCCAACGCCTCAACCTGAAAAACCAACGGAAGAGAAGAAAACAGTGCCTTCTGCTGAAGCGCCCAAAGCTACCCCACTGGCTGCGGCTATTATCGCCGATAAAAAAGTGGATGTATCAAAAGCCGTTGGCTCCGGATCGCACGGTAAACTCACCAGAAATGATGTCTTAAATATACTTAGCCATCCGGGAAGATTACCAGAAAATGAACTCTTCTCGAGAAATGAAGAATCAAAGAAGATGTCGCCATTACGGAGAACTATCAGCCGCAGGCTGGTAGAAGCAAAGAATGGTACAGCCATGTTGACCACGTTCAACGAGGTGGACATGAGTCCGATCATGGACATTAGAAAGAAATATAAAGAGGCCTTTAAGAAAACCCACGATGTAGGACTTGGCTTTATGAGCTTCTTCGCAAAAGCATGTTGCTTTGCCCTGCAGGAATGGCCCGCAGTGAATGCGCGACTGGATGGTGAAAGTCTGGTGTATCACGATTATGTAGATATATCAATCGCTGTCTCGGCCCCCAAGGGATTGGTGGTACCTGTAATCCGTAATGCTGAAAGCCTGAGCATGGCCGAATTGGAAAAGGCGGTGATAGATTTGGCTACTAAAGCTCGTGAAAGCAAATTAACTATTGAAGAAATGACCGGAGGCACATTCACCATAACCAATGGAGGCGTCTTTGGTTCTCTGTTAAGTACCCCCATACTCAACATACCACAAAGCGCAATTCTTGGAATGCACAATATTGTGGAAAGGCCGGTAGTGGTGAATGGTAAGATAGAAATAAGGCCGATGATGTATGTAGCGCTTAGTTACGACCACAGAGTAATTGACGGGCGAGAGTCAGTTAGTTTTTTGGTAAGAGTAAAACAATTGCTCGAAAATCCCGAACAACTTCTCTTTGGTAAAGACCCGGTAAAAACCTTGTTGGAATTATAATC
>JACFNA010000152.1 GCA_019455085.1 Chitinophagaceae bacterium | reverse complement strand
ATTCTGAAAAATTAGCCGCATAAAAAAGAAGCCACCCTTTTTGGACAGCTTCTTCTGTTTTGAAGCAGACTGCAGATGCAGCCTGCTTTATGGAATCAATTATTTCTTAATAATTTTAAATGTTTCCACTTGTCCGCCCTCAAGAACAGCCTTGAACACGTACACACCCGGACTCAATGCATTCACATCGATTTGTCCGTTGATCACTTTGTTGGTTGACAATACTTTCTGGCCTGTCATATTGAATGCTTCAACAGTTTTCACACCTTTCTGAGAAGTGATGTTGAGTACATCTCTAACAGGGTTCGGATAGTATGCAAAGTCAAAGTCAGCAGTTACATCGCTCACACCCAGGGTGCTGCAGACTGCGTGGAAAGTATAAACGCCTTCCAAACCTGCGAACGTTGTCATATCCCATACAGTGCCGTCAAAGTAAGCCATATTGTAGTTGTTCACGATCGCTGCAGAAGAGTCTTCCCAGAAGGTATTGGAACCGTCGGTAGGCTCGAGTGAAAGACCAACCCAGTAATTGGTAGCTGAACCCGTATTACCGGTAAGCAGATAATCAGGGAAATCGATCTCAACCTGCCAAACATCGAAACCGAAATTAGATCCGATAACGGTTTGAGAAGTTGGAACGATACCGAGTTCAGAGTGAAGCTCAGCACCCGGCTGTCCGCCCGCATCAGCGAAAATGAACAGGTCAACATTGTCAGCATTTACACCTGAACCTGAAACGCCGATAAATGCGTTGAAGGTGATGCTCTGAAGCAGCATTTGCTGGTTCACAGGAACGATTACATCGTTTGCAGCGATTCTTCCCATGTTTTTCAGGAAGCTGCCTCCGTTTTCAAATCCATTGCTTGGTGAAACTGTATCACAATCTGTACCTCCGCCGCCAATATCTGTGCAACTGGCTGTGAAAGTATAAACACCTTCCATACCCGGCCATGTTGTCATACTCCAAACAGTGCCGTCAAAGTATGCCATATTGTAGTTGTTCACGATCGCTGCAGAAGAGTCTTCCCAGAATGTATTGGAACCGTCGGTAGGCTCGAGAGAAAGTCCAACCCAGTAATTGGTAGCTGAACCTGCATCACCGTTAAGCAGATAATCAGGGAAATCGATTTCAACCTGCCAAACATCGAAACCGAAATTAGATCCGATAACGGTTTGAGAAGTAGGAACGATACCGATTTCAGAGTGAAGCTCAGCACCCGGCTGTCCGCCTGCATCTGCGAAAATGAACAGGTCAACATTGTCAGCATTTACACCTGAACCTGAAACGCCGATAAATGCGTTGAAAGTGATGCTTTCCAGGGTCATGTCTTTACCAGCAGGAACGATCACATCGTTTGCAGCAATTCTTCCCATGTTTTTCAGGAAGCTTCCTCCGTTTTCAAAACCGTTACTTGGCGAAACTGTATCACAATCGGAACCGCCACCGCCTCCTGGAAGGATGGTAACTGTATAATCTTCAGCCTGACCGTATCCGGTTGTATTACATGGATCAGTTACGTATCCGCCCCATTTTTTCAATACTCTCATACGTGTCGGACCTGCAGTGGCATCCGATGGAATAGCGATGTTTCCGGTTGCCTGAACTCCGTCAGTACCGGAAGAATTATAGATGGTTCCGATATTGGTTCTTTCGGATTCTTCAAAAGTACCGCTTTGGTCATAATCAATATAAACGGTTACATAAGTAGTAAAAGCTCCGTTTGTATTTCCTTCAACTGCAACTGCATAAGTTTGACCGGCATCAATATTGGTTGTAACAGCAGTAAAGTCCTCCAATGCAGGAGAGCCGTTTACAGTCGGATCAGAAGAGTTGTCGATTGTATTGAAGACTACTCTTGAGATCGGTTCTACGTCAGAAGGGAATTCCACATCGCAATAAGGATCCGGGAAAGGACCTCCGCCGCCTGCAGTCACATTAATGGTGTAGTCTTCAGCCTGTCCGAATGATGAACCACCGGTACATCCGTCGTTTGGTGAAGGATCTGCAGCAGAGAATTTCTTGATTACACGCATACGCGTATTACCTGTCAATGCAGTGGCAGGGACAGCGATGTCTGCAACTGCCTGGATACCGTCAGTTCCGGTTGAATTAACAATCGTACCGATATAATAGTATTCATCCGCATCTGTAAAATCGCCATCCTGATTCCAGTCGATATAAACTCTGACAGAATTGGTCCAGTTTCCTCCGGTATATCCTTCAACTGCCATCGAATAAGTATTTCCCTGTTCAACATGTGCTGTAACAGATGTAAAGTCTTCGTGGCTTGGCGCTGAAGTACTCGGATCGCTCACATTGTCAATATCTGCAAATAAAACTCTGGTAATCGGCTCAACGGAAGAAAGTCCTGTCACTTCACAATAAGGGCTTGGGAAAGGACCACCGCCTGTAGCTATATTAATGGTATAATCTTCAGCCTGTCCGAATGATGAACCACCGGTACATCCGTCGTTTGGTGAAGGATCTGCAGCAGAGAATTTCTTGATTACACGCATACGCGTATTACCTGTCAATGCAGTGGCAGGGACAGCGATGTCTGCAACTGCCTGGATACCGTCAGTTCCGGTTGAATTAACAATCGTACCGATATAATAGTATTCATCCGCATCTGTAAAATCACCATCCTGATTCCAGTCGATGTAAACTCGAACAGAGGTTGTAAAGTTACCCGCTGTATTTCCTTCAACAGCCATTGAATAGGTACTTCCCTGATCAACATGAGCTGTAATGGAAGTAAAATCTTCGTGCCTTGGAGCTGAAGAGCTTGGATCGCTCACATTGTCAATGTCAGCAAACAGAACTCTTGAAATTGCTTCAACAATAGAAAGTCCTGTCACTTCACAATAAGGGCTTGGGAAAGAACCTCCACCTGTTTCATCACCATAAATTTGGAACGGATAACCCTGTTGGGTGTTGGTTCCGGTATCCATAGCAGGTGTAAAAGCTGTTCCATTGTTTTGAAGCGCGTTACCTGTTGCGGTTGATCCTGTGATGGTAATAGGAGGAGCCCAAGGGCCTGAAGAACTTGTACCACCCATAGAAAATTCAACCCAGTAGGTACCGGCGGTCAGTGAAAGACCGGTTGTGTTGGCAGTTACTATTTGAATCGGTCTGTCGGTATTTGAGGTATTGGTATCAAGAACTCTGTATCCGCCTGTTTGAGAAGCAGCACCAAGAATATTGGTGGTCATATCGCCCCAAATCACACTTCCACCTGAGCCCGGAACACCGTCATAAATTCGAACATAAACCGCGTTGATTGTGACTACTCCGCCAGATCCTGTCTGGTAAGAATAAAAATCAATCGAACTGATGTCGGCATCAGCAGCCAGCGTAAAATCGTCGGCAATGCTGAAATTTGAAGCGTTGGCAATGCTCAAACCGTAAGAGTTCATTCCCAATGCTGTCTGGAGCACACTCAATGGTGGCGGTCCGGCAACATTAAAAGCAGAACCGTTGTCATAAAGCAATGCCTGGGTTCCGTCTGGTTCAAAATTTGAAACCGGCTGAGTGTATTCCACCTGAAAAGGGGTGAAATTAATCTGTGCCTCAGCATTGAAAGTGGTTTCTTGCGAAAAACTTCCGGATTGCAATACCTGTGCATTCCCGCCTGCTGAAAAAATCAACAACAGAAAAAAGGTATTCAATAAGGAAGTAATTGAAAATAAATTTTTTCCCATAAAAAATAGAATTTAGATAATTAATATCCAAATGTAACTAAATTTCAATTCATTTTAAAACTTTATTTTTTTTTATTTTCGCTTCAACCGAATCAGTTACATGACTTTTTTAACTGTTATTTTGGATCGTTTGAATTTGACCGAATGGGTATTATTGATAATATAATGCGACTGAATTGAATAAATAAAAGGAGCCCCGAATTACGGGGCTCCTTCTGTTATCGGTACGTTGTACACATTGGTACACCGTACTTCTGTGGTTCAATTATTTCTTAATAATTTTAAATGTTTCCACTTGTCCGCCCTCAAGAACAGCCTTGAACACGTACACACCCGGACTCAATGCATTCACATCGATTTGTCCGTTGATCACTTTGTTGGTTGACAATACTTTCTGGCCTGTCATATTGAATGCTTCAACAGTTTTCACACCTTTCTGAGAAGTGATGTTGAGTACATCTCTAACAGGGTTCGGATAGTATGCAAAGTCAAACGAAGTCAGATCGCTTATGCCCAAAGTTTCACACTGACCTTCCACCTTCATGTAACCTTCATTCGGACCGCTTGAGTCATACTGAGCCCAAACACCGTCTGAAGCAAGATATTGCCAAGTCGGATTTGATTCCGGAATCGGAGTAAATGAATGCAGGTATGATACCCAGTAAGTGAAATCACCTGTCGATGAAAGATCTGAAGTCACTGCCAGCCAGTATCTGGTGTCTGCAGAGCCGTTAGCCTGAAGAAGGATAGCAGGGAGATCAAATACTACTGTGTACTGAGGATACACACCAAACAGCAGTCCGTTTGGCGTAAAGGTCATGTTGGAGCTGTCGAAATGATAAGTCATTCCTGTAGAAGCACCAACACCGCCTGTACCGTTGTCTTCGAAGATTTCAAGATCAAAGTTGGTCGGGTTTCCGCTCAATGTAACAGTTTCGAATGTCATGGTCTGCATAGTGAACTGTGTATCACCGGCAACGATCACATCGTTTGCCACCCAGTTTCCTGAAGAGAATCCTGCACCTGAGATCGGATCTTCGGTAGTGTAGAAATCCTGCTCACAGTCTCCGACCGGAGGAGTAGTGCTTGTACAGATAGAGAATGCACCGTCAACAAAGAAGCCATAGTTTGCTACATCTTCCCAAGTTGCATAACCGTCAAGCGAGCCAAAGAAATTGGTTCCGTTGTTGACAGTTTCGGTATAATGCCAGTAGCTTAAACCTCCCGGAGCATTGGTTGTGATACCCATCCAGTACATACCGCCTGTAAGGCTGATGTTGTATGAAGACATATCCAGAACTACCTCGTAAATATCCGTTCCTGAAGCATTACCTACAATTGTCTGACTCACCGGAGTGACAACAGTCGGAGCAAATATCTGAGTGCCCGGCTGTCCGCCGCCATCCTGATAGAATGAAATCTCAACACTTGAAGTTTCATACAGCAACTGAACTTTTACATCGCCCAGATTCCAGGTTTCACCTGTTGGAACTGGGAAGTCTGCTGCCAGAATGATTCCGGTTGCAAGGTTACCCAGACCGTCAACGAAGTCACCTTCATATTCGATCGGACAGTCGCCGGTTGGAGGCTCGGTACATGCACCGCTGTACTGTACTTCACCTACAAAGGCTCTGTCTGCAAATGAATTGGAGAACAGAACATCTGAACTTCCGAAACCGTTCGACAGTATGGTCAGATAACCGTCGGTTGCCGTAAAGTTACCGTTGGTGTAGCGATAAGTGATTCCTGTAGAATAATTGGTTACAAATACATAGAATCCTTTTGACTCACCCGGTGCGAGTGTCAGCGTATTATTCAGGGTTACCTGAGTAAATGTATTGACATCCCACGCAACCGCTTCGATTGCAGAAATACCGGTCAGTGAATCGAGCAATGTCCACGCAGAAGGATCGGATTGAACGCCCACGTTTGAACTTGCTGTAGTTGTGTAATAAATATCAATATCCAGTGTTGAACCGCCAGTTACTGGAACTTTAAATCCTGTAATGGTGAGATCATCAGTGCCTGAATTTTGCATATCAAAGGTTACACCTGCAAATGAGTTAAAGAAGTTACCCGGATCACCTGCACTTTCAGTAAACAGTTCGTAATCACAATCGCCTCCGGTACCTCCGCCGTCAGAACATTTCAGATCTGAGAAAGTCTCGGTGGTCGGAGTGGTTAACTGTCCGCTGATAACTACACCGTTGTCATTTGAAACTTCGTAGTTCGGTGTGTTGTCGTTTATCACACCTTCATTGGTAATCCAGAAGGTAACAGGACCTTCATCGCTTACGGATTGAGTATCGTCATAGGTTGAACCGTAAGGGCCTCCTGAGATCAGGACAGTGCCTCCCGAATTTCTCAATTCCCATTCAACTTCGTCACCCCAGTAATTATCCCAAACATGAACCGTCCAGTTACAAGGGCCACCCACTCCGCCACCGATGTTAACGGTGTAATCTTCAGCCTGACCGTATCCGGTTGTATTACATGGATCAGTTACGTATCCGCCCCATTTTTTCAATACTCTCATACGTGTCGGACCTGCAGTGGCATCCGATGGAATAGCGATGTTTCCGGTTGCCTGAACTCCGTCAGTACCGGAAGAATTATAGATGGTTCCGATATTGGTTCTTTCGGATTCTTCAAAAGTACCGCTTTGGTCATAATCAATATAAACGGTTACATAAGTAGTAAAAGCTCCGTTTGTATTTCCTTCAACTGCAACTGCATAAGTTTGACCGGCATCAATATTGGTTGTAACAGCAGTAAAGTCCTCCAATGCAGGAGAGCCGTTTACAGTCGGATCAGAAGAGTTGTCGATTGTATTGAAGACTACTCTTGAGATCGGTTCTACGTCAGAAGGGAATTCCACATCGCAATAAGGATCAGGGAAAGGACCTCCGCCGCCACCGCCTTCTTCAACCAGAACATCATCAATACCGATGTAGTTTGAATCAGTTCCAGAAGGACCTCCGTTCACTACATTGTAACGGAATGCAAAATTGGCCGCAGTAGGGCTGGAGCCGATTCCAGAAACAGTAAGTTCATATTTGGTCCAAACTTCAGGATAACTCAGATTATAACCGTCATTGATAATGGTCATCACGGTTGTAAACGAACCAATACCTGATGCGCCAGTTGGCAGAGTCATCGTGCCCTGGCTCATTCTTACTTCGAGTCGGTCATTCCAAATTGAACCGGTTGAAGTTCTGGTCCAAAATGAAAGTTTGTCACCGTCTTTTACATTCAGAGTCGGTGTAATCAGCCAGTTGCTGATGGTTCCTGCTCCTGAGGTGTTGTTGAAATTAGCACCAATGTAAGAAGTGTCAGCACCGCTGTGTGATGGAAATACAGTAGCATTTCCCTGAAACCAGTTTGTGGTTCCGACAGGATTACTCTGATTGGTCATCGTCCAACCGGCTGGTCCGAGAGTCGTGATATCATCAAAACCCTCGCTTAGTAATTGTCCGAAGCCCGTAAGGCTGGTGAACAATACAATAAAAGTAAATAGAAATTTCCTCATAATTTAAATTTTAATGTCTTAGGGGATAAAGGTAAAAAATAAAACTTAATGGAAATGAAGAATTTTCAAAAAAAAAGAAGCCCCGGAACACCGGGGCTTCTCATATTATGGGTTAGACCTAGTTATTTTTTGATGATCTTGAAGGTTTCAACTTTGTTTCCTTCGAGAATCACTCTGAACACATACGCACCCGGAGCCAGACTGCTCATATCAATCTGTCCGTTTGTGAGTACGATTCCGTCAATTACCTTCTGTCCGACCAGGTTGTATACAGAAACTGATTCAACCGGTTTTTGAGAAGTGATGTTGAGCATATCGGTTACCGGATTTGGCCAGTAAGCAAAATCGTAAGCAGTCAGATCGCTCAGACCAAGTTCCT
>JACFNA010000151.1 GCA_019455085.1 Chitinophagaceae bacterium | reverse complement strand
AGTCTTGCCCTCAATCAAAGGTTTCTCAATCTCATCGAGCAACAGCCAGCGATGAAGGCTGAACATATATCCCATGAAAGTGCGCATGGGAAGTTCTTCCTTTGAATTCCCCAGAATCTTCCCCGTGTAAGGATTCACCATATAACTTACACCCCCTCTTGAGTTATCACCCTCTACTTTCACACTATACTGAAACGGCTTGTCAGGCTTGGCCGGAATGGAGACGCGGGTAACAGTACCCCCTGACGCCTGCTCTACGGCCGACTTAAGTACATCAGGCGACATCCTGGACACACCTTTTTCATAGTTCACCTTGTAAAGATGGGGAGCTGACCACTCAATCAATTCCTGATTAAACACATAAATAGTACCACTCAGGCACACCACAAATACAATCAACCCGCTTGCAAGGCCCATCCATAGATGAAGTTTGTTGAAAATGCTGCGGATAGCCGGCCATCTCGATTTACCTGGTTTATTTTGCTTCATACCTTTTTTACACTTTTGGTGCGCAAAAAAATCCCTTTTAAACAGTGACCATTTACAAAATGCGGAAAAAATTTAGAAATAGTACTTCAAATGGCGATTCCTCCCGGGTAAAATCAAAATAATTGCTTAAGGACTCCTTCACCGGCCCTGATTACCCTGTATTTTGGACACAAAAAATCCCCGCCATGAGCGAGGATTTTAATTATTTAGACTATTATTTTGCTATCTTCTTTTCTTCTTATTCTGCCTGCGCTGTGCAAACTGGTTACCTTCTTTAAAGCCATTTCCTTCCGAACTTCCCAGGCGCACCATTGCGCAACGGAAACCTACTGTACTACTTGCCTGATCCTGATCCATATACCGGCGAGACCCGGGCGACAACCAGTAAGGCATATCATTCCAGCTACCTCCTTTGATCACGCGCGATTTATCACTGACCAATGTACTAATACCATAACCGTATGTCACATTACTGATAGAGTCACCATCCAGATAGTTAATCACATCACCTTTCTGATAATTACGGCGGCTCTGCGCTTCCTCATCGGTTACCACTACCTTTTTCAGACGGCCCAAAGTATCTCTTTCGTACTCTCCTCCATCATTCTTATAGAATTTTTCAAACTTATTACCACGGAATGGGTTTACATCATCCATATCCACAGAATTCATTGGCCTGTACACATCGGCAACCCACTCACTTACGTTACCACTCATATTATATAGACCGAATCCATTCGGGTAGAATGATTTGATTGGCCCGGGGATTGCCGCACGGTCGTTCAATCCACCAGCTACCCCCATTACGTCACCACTTCCTCTCTTAAAGTTAGCCAGGAACTCACCCTGCCAGCTTCCTCTTCTGTTATCTCTCATACCGTTAGGGTTCTTGCTCCAGCTATACACCTGTTGATTCAGGAACAACTCCTCACCACGGTTCTTTTCTTTGGTTCTGGGCTTGGGATTCATATCCAATAAGCCATACGCCGCATACTCCCACTCTGCTTCTGTTGGCAGACGATAGCCTGGTAGCATGATACCATCTTCAAACCCAACTACTTTTCTGGGTTTACCGCTTACATCCTTCAGAGCACCTTTCTTGGGAGCTGTTTTATTATTGATCTGCTCCGGATCCATCAGATAGGTGTCCGTATTGAATGCCATCTCACCCTGTCCGCCTTTCATTGCAGAAAGAGGAGATTTCTTATTAAGGTATCCTTTGTCGATTAATATTTTTTCATTCACACGGTCTGTACGCCAGATTGCAAAATCATGAGCCTGCTCCCAGGTAACTCCTACCACAGGATAATTATTATACGCAGGATATCTGAAATAGTAATCTACATAAGGTTCGTTGTATGCAAGTTCACTGCGCCATACCAGTGTATCGGGCAATGCCATATTCATGATTGCCGTATCGTTGTCGAATGTGTTGGCGAGCCAGTAGAGATATTCACGGTAGTGTACGTTGGCTACTTCTGTCTCATCCATATAAAAGGAGTTGACGCTCACGCGGCGAGGCACATTGTTCCAGTCGCCCATCACATCTTCTTCTTTCGCACCCATAATAAAGGTACCACCCTGGATAAATACCAGTCCCGGGCCGGCTTTTTGTTCTTTTGCCTTTAACACATGGAAGTTACCATAGTCCTTATCATCATAGTTCCATCCGGTTACTGATGACTTCTCTTTCTTTTTTCCAAAAAGGCCTCCGTTCTTACAAGAGGTTATGAAAAAGGATGCTGCCAGGATTACTAAAATGACTCTTCCGGCCGACTGAAATTTATACATGTACATTCGTTTTGCAAATTAATTAACGAAAGGTTTTCTTTCTTATTGTATTAGAGGTCGCAATTGCGAATATAAATACTTTACTTCTTTACAATGATCAGGTTTTCCAAAAATTTCCAATTTATTGTTGTTTTTGCATTGTATTCACATATCCAGGTTAAATGGTTGGAAATACAATATTTCGGCGTCTTGATCGTTTTTTAGATTGGAAGTTTCGGATGAAAATCAATACTTTCACCAATGCTAAAAATTGGACGATTCAATAAAACCACTATTTTTACAAGCCCAAACGTACACCCCCTATAGTCTCAACTCTACCTAATCAAGTTCAACAGACACACATGAAAAATGCGATTATGAAGGTGGCTGCAGCACTGATGCTGACCGGTCTCGGTTACACTGCTGTAGGCCAGAGTAGCACTGAGAGTATCAATGTGGTTACTACAGCTGTGCCTTTTTTAAGGATTTCTCCGGATGCCCGTGCGGGCGGAATGGGTGATGCAGGAATAGCTACCATTCCGGATGCGAGTTCTATATTCTGGAATCTGTCTAAGATTCCTTTTGCAAAAAGCAATTCGGCCATTTCCCTTACCTACACACCGTGGCTAAAGGCCCTTGATTTGAATGATGTATATCTTGTGTCTGCTGCGGGTTATCATCAGATAGATGAGTTGCAGGCAATATCAGCTTCTGTGCGTTATTTTAGTTTGGGAAATATTCAGTTTACTGATTATAACGGTAATCTGGAAGGACAGGGCAGGCCAAGAGAGTTTTCTATTGACGCCGGTTATTCCAGAAAATTATCGGATGTATTAGGTGTGGGAATCGCCCTCAGATATATCAATTCTGATTTGGCTCCCGGTGCTTCCAGCGCTTCAGGAGCTACTTACAAAGCAGGAACTGCAGTGGCTGGCGACCTCTCTCTGTTTTACAATGGATCTGAATCGGGCGACGAGAGCGGATTTAATGCAGGGCTGGTATTGAGTAATCTGGGAAGCAAAATTGCTTACACCAGCGATGCGCAGGAGAAAGACTATATCCCGGCAAACTTTGGCCTGGGAGCTTCTTATGTAAATGTATTTGACGAAACCAGCAAACTTACTGTAGCACTCGATATCAATAAACTGCTGGTACCTACTCCACCGGCCCTTGGCGATTCGGCAGGACTTGCGAATTACAGGGACAAAAGTGTAATCAGCAGTTGGATCAGTTCGTTTGGAGATGCTCCGGGAGGATTCAAAGAAGAACTCAAAGAATTTACAATCAGTGCAGGAGCTGAATTCAGTTACAATGACCAATTTTTATTCCGTGCCGGATACTTTTATGAGGCTCCTACAAAAGGTGACAGGAAGTATTTCACCATCGGTGCAGGGCTAAACTATAATATGTTCGGGCTCAACTTTTCTTACCTGATTCCTACCGGATCAGGAGTGAACAGAAACCCATTGAGCAATACATTACGTTTCAGCATCCTGTTTAATCTGGATAAAGACAACAGTTTTGGAGGAAGCAACTTCTAATGTCAGGCAACCTTTAGAAATTATCTTCGCTAACTAACCCAGTCCATAAATAATAAGACCGTCCTCCCAAAAAGAAGACGGTCTTTTGATTTTGCCCCGATTAAATTATCAGACTACTTTATTACTCTTCACCGGTATTGTGCATTTTCATTAATACCACATAGGCATTAGCAACTACTATTTCCAAATCCATCAGGTTCACCTCATCTGATGACACCTCTACTCTTGTACCGTCAGAATTCCCCACCTTAACAGGCACCAGTTCAAACACTCCCTTTCCCTTGCTGCTTACCAAAAACTGCCCGTCTCCAAACCGCACCACAGCATCATCGGGCACCAGCACTGCTTTTTCATTGGCAATTTCAATTTCGGCATTCAGGAACATGCCCGGCAGCAGCTCCCGCTCATGCTTTTCGAAGTGGCAATGGATAATGGCAGTCCGGTTCTCATCGAGATTTTTACTTACCAGAATTACTTCGGCCTCATAGATATGCTGAGGCGCATTCACTTTATAAGCTCTGATACGTTGCCCAATAATGATATTGTGAATATCATATACAAAAACTTGTAAAGCCAGGTGAAAATCTTCAGGGTTCACCAGCTCGAATAATATCTCAGAAGGATCTACAAACTTGCCAATATTCACATTTACCCTGGCCACATATCCATTGATCGGCGAATAAATATTCAGTGTACGGCTGATGTTGTCTTCAGAAATCTTGTCAGGGTGTACACCTATCATCAGCAGGCGCTCCCTGAGGCTTTTATACATTATCTTCTGTACTTTAAAATCATTAGCCGTCTGTTCAAAAATCTTGTCACTAACCGACTTGTTTTCATTGAGTACTCTTTGCCTTTCATATTCCTTCTCGAGCATCGACATTTTTTGTTTCGCTATCAGGTAGTCTTGCTCTACCTGAATAATCCCCTGATCTTCCATCACTGCAATCAACTCGCCTTTTCGTACACGCGTTCCCGGCAATAAGTGAGTGGATTTCAGGTATCCGCCAATTGGGAAGCTGATACTTATCATACTCTGTGGGGGCACATCCACTACACCACTTAACTTAAGGGTAGATGCCATAGTGCCCGCCTCCGGTTTGCCTAATACAATTCCTGCATTTTTCATTTGCACCTCAGTAAGCATCACGGTATTTTCCTTATCAGATGCAGCCTCCTCATGCCCAAGTTCCTCTTTCCCTCCACAGGAAAGCAAACCGGCCATCATTAAAAGGACTAATAAATTATTGAGTTTCATCTGTGCTGATATTTTTAATTATTTATAAAACTATTTAATTGTATGATGGTGTCATTCCACTCCTCCACTGCATCAATATAATCTGCGCGGATTGAAATCGACTGATTCACAATCATCATCCATTCCATAAAGCTGATTTCCCCCTGAGAAAGTTGAAGTGCTGCATTCGTATGCAATTCTTCAGCCTGCTTCAGTGCCCCTTTTTCAAAGTAATTGAGGGTGTTTCTGTTTTTGGCATGACGCAACAATAGTTGTTGCAACAGGAACAGATTGCGGGTCCTTGATTCCTCAAACTCTGTTTTTGTCTGCTCCCAATGTGTTGTCGCTGCTTTCACCTTTGCCTTATTACCATAATTAAAGAGCGGGAAATTAACCCCAATCTGAACGGCAGAAAACCTGTCTGCTGCAGTAAACAATTTATCTGTGCCGTTCACATTTTGAATGCCGATGATTGACTGATTTGCATACGCCAGAGAAAAATGGGGCACCGATTGTGCTTTGACAGCGCTTATCTGTCCAAGTGCTGCATTTACTCTCGTTTCGTTCCACGCTACTTCGGGATAGCGCTCCACAATTGCAGTATCCGGAAGCACGACAGCGCTCATCTTCAAAGCAACTTTCTCATCTGGCAACAAAAGTTCCCGGCTGTTAAGCAATGCGCCTAGTCTGCTCTGAAGAATTTTCATTTCTGCATGTAACTCATCCAACTGATTATTTATCTGCAATAACTGCGCTTCTGCTGACACCTTCTCAATCAAGGGCGCATCTCCCACATCTACCCGCTGACGCTGCCTCGAGGCAAAAGCCTTGAATAAGCTATCAACGCTTTTCAGCAAGTGCGCACGCTCCTGCATCGCCCTCAGTTTATAGAACAATGTAGTCACCTCAGTCTTAAGCATAGAGATTACTACCTTCTCATTTGCAGCCGCTACTGCCGTCTGGGATTGAAGATATAGCCTTTGCTTTTTATACACCGAAGGAAATGGCAGTGTCTGACGAAGGCCAAACCGTGTATCATTCGCTACGCTGTTCATTTTACCATACTCGGCAGTCACTTCCGTAAACGGAATATCCACTGCACTATGCTCCAGATGGCGATCGGCCAGTGTTTTTAGTTTGGCCGACTTTAAACCGAGGTTGCCACTTACCGCCATTTCAATAGCCTCATCAAGGGTCACCTTTCTTTGTGCAACCCCCTGCTGCACTACGGCGCCCAGCAACACGGTTATCAGTAAAGATTTTGCGATTGTATTCATAGCTTTTTTATTTCGGTTAAAACTGCCTCGTTCCTCAAGCCATCTGTAAAGTATCGGTAATACTACCAGTGTCAGGAAAGTAGCTGTTATCAGTCCGCCGATTACAACGGTAGCGAGCGGCCGCTGTACTTCAGCCCCTGCACCCTTGCTTAAAGCCATGGGCAGAAAACCAAGTGAGGCTACCGATGCGGTCATCAGCACCGGCCTCAGCCTAGTAGTAGCTCCCGCAAGCACTCGATTCATAACATCAGTAACACCGGCTTTTTTCAATTGATTAAATTCTGTCATCAATACAATACCATTCAGCACAGCCACGCCAAACAGCGCAATGAAGCCTACACCTGCTGAAATACTGAAAGGCATCCCTCTTATCCATAACGAACATACTCCTCCAATAGCAGAAAGCGGAATTGCAGAGAATATCAACAACCCCTGCTTCACCGAATGAAAAGCGAAATAGAGCAATACAAAAATGAGCAACAGTGCAATAGGCACGGCAATGCTTAAACGTGCTCTCGCAGCAATCAGATTTTCAAACTCACCTCCATAAGTTACATAGTACCCGGGAGGTAACTTTAGCTTCTCGCCCACCTTTTGCTGAAGGTCTTTCACAACCGTTTCCACGTCCATCCCCCTCACATTGAACCCTACAGTAATTCTCCTCTGCGCATCTTCACGCTGAATCTGATTAGGGCCTACTCTGATATCAATGTCAGCAACTTGTCCCAGAGGTACCTGATGGCCATCTGGTGTCGCAATCAGGAGATTTCGTACATCCTCAATACTCCTTCGTTCCTGCCCGTGCAACCTCACCACAAGGTCAAATCTCCTTTCATTCTCAAAAACCTGTCCTGCTGAAGCACCTGCGAATGCAGCCTGCAAAGTCTTATTAGCTGCCTCAATATTCAATCCATACTGCGCAAGCGCTGCCCTGTTATAATCGACCACAATTTGTGGAAGTCCGGTCACCGTCTCCACGTATATATCTCTGGCTCCCTTTATGGTTCCCGCAATGGTGCCCAGCCTCTCTGCAAAGAGCGAGAGCGAATCGAGGTCTTCTCCAAACACTTTGCACACTACATCCTGCCTGCCTCCCGATATCAATTCATTAAAACGCATCTGCACCGGGAACTGGAATCCTCCGGTGACACCGGGAATCTCTTCCAGTTTCCTGCTCATCTTTTCTGCAAGCTCATCAAATGTTTTGGCAGAGGTCCATTCCTTCTTGGGCTTCAGTACCAGTATCAGGTCTGCCGCCTCCATACTCATGGGATCTGTGGGGATTTCAGGACTGCCCACCCGCGTTACAATCTTTTCTACTTCGGGAAA
>JACFNA010000001.1:52715-59537 GCA_019455085.1 Chitinophagaceae bacterium | reverse complement strand
AACCTTCACGTTAGCCGGAGTACCAGGACATTTGTCAAACTGATCAGTTACCCCATCACCATCTTCGTCATCCAAAATTGGTTTGGGAAGCTTCATGTGCTTAGGATTGTTCAACTCGCTGTATGCATAATCCAGCGGATTCATCCACCACAAAGGTTGAACAGAATTCTTTCCAAGGTTGAAATTAAGACCTACGCTCAGATAGTTATAAGAGTCAAAGTCACGGGTTTGAACCGGATCAATACCGGCATGTTCCTGCCACTGCTGACCATCCAGCAAGTCTGTCTTCAACATTGTCCAGCGGTCTTCAATAGCGAGATTCACTCTCTGGCCTAATTTAAAGGCTACCCCAGCCAAAACATGAGCTGATGGCTTAAGAGTCTGGCCAAACAATTTAGGCTCATTTGCTTTATTATTTTCAGCCTTAGTTTCATAGCTGTTATCCATCATCTGCTTCAAAGCATTGCGGATATCTTTTCTATTAGTATAACCAGAGTTGGAAATGGAAGCAAAGTTATAAGGGCTGCTACCGTTCAAAGCGTTCACACGAGTATCAAATATTGTAGCACCAAGACCCGCACCACCATAAAGTACCACACTGGACTTTGATTTATGGAAACGGATGTTGTTCAGCGTGATAATACCCTGCAAAGACAGATCCTGAACGTGTGCTCTATAGTTGTAATACACTTCAGACAAAGGTGCATAGGCAGCCCATGCCGGATTGTGCATGTGACCTGTAGAAGCCTTCCAGTTCAATCCTTTAGCTTCACCCCAGGAGTATTGCAATCTCAATGAGAACAAATACCCTAAAGCTTTACGTACATGTAAACCGAAACCGAAGGTTGGAAGTTTTGCGGAGACATCACTGCTTAAAGAGAATAATCCACCGGAAATACCCAATTCCCACTGATTACGCGGCTGAGCCGGAAAATCGTAGGTATTGTTTAAGAACTCGTTTTGTTGTGCCTGTCCTTTTGAGGAGATAACCGAAGAATCAAATACGCTGTATTTTCCGGTATCCTGAGCGAATAATGCGCCGGACATTAAGGAGAACCCTCCCAGCAACAATAATTTAAACTTTTTGCTTGCCATAACTTTTTGATTAATGATTTCTAATTTGTTATCCTAACAATTTTGCAAAAATATCAAAGGAAAGTTATAATTCAAATTATTTTTTCTTTTTCAAATAGATTTTGAATGATTTATATATATCTACAATCCTCCTATTTTAAACAAAATATCGGCTGATAACGATCGAAAATAAAAATTATTGCCTTTTTAGTCTTTTAAGAAAGGTTGTTTACGGCACGGAAGTGCACTATCCTGTTGGATTTGGGGCCAATTCCGAAAACACAGACAGCACTATCCTGTCCTCTGCAATCATCAGGAAATACCAGGCCTTTTTGAACACTAGAGAAACTGATTTAACTTGCCATCCTTAATTATAGAAATGGCGGTTCCAAGGAAGCTTATTGCTGATGAGCTTAATACATTTGAAAAGAAGTTTGCCGATGCCGTAAAAAGCACTAACCCTTCTCTAGACCGTATAATGAAGTACATCATTAAAAGAAAGGGGAAGCAAATCAGGCCTATGTTTGTATTTCTCAGTGCGAAACTACACGGAGAAATAAATGATTCGACATACAGAGCCGCAGCACTGGTAGAGCTTTTACACACCGCTACCCTTGTACACGACGATGTGGTGGATGAGTCATTCGAAAGGAGGGGGTTCTTTTCAATAAATGCACTCTGGAAAAATAAAATAGCAGTATTGGTGGGTGATTACCTGCTTAGTAAAGGACTTCTGTTATCTACAGGACACAATGAATTCAAACAACTACACATTCTCTCAGAAGCTGTGCAACAGATGAGCGAAGGAGAATTACTGCAATTGGAGAAAGCTAGAAAAATGAACATCAGAGAGGATATCTATTTTCAGATAATCAAAAGCAAGACGGCCTCCCTGCTTGCCTCTGCCTGCGCTGCCGGTGCATGGAGCACTTCCCAAAATGAGGAAATCACCGGCAAAATGAAGTTGTTCGGGGAAAAGATGGGGATTGCCTTCCAGATAAAAGACGACCTCTTTGATTATGGGTTCGAAAACGTAGGTAAACCTACCGGTAACGATATCAAAGAAAAGAAATTTACCCTCCCCCTGATCTACACATTAAATAATGTAACACCAGCTGAAAGGCGCAGAATTATTTACATCATAAAAAACCAGGGGCAGGAGTCCGATAAAAGGAAATGGGTACTGGATCTGGTAACTGCCTCAGGTGGTATCAGGTACGCTTCTGAGAAAATGCAGAAATATAAAAAAGAAGCACTCGATATTCTATTCGAATTTCCAAAATCCGAAATCAGAGACGGTCTTCAGGAACTTGTCGAATATACCATTGAAAGGAAGTATTGATTACAAGGCTACACCATGAAAGAAAAAAGATGGATTATAGCAACCCCTGACAGAGAAAAAGTTCAACAACTCAAAAATCAATTTAATCAATTTGATGAAGCCCTGTGTGCCGTCTTCGTCTCACGGGGATTAGATACTGCAGAGAAACTTCAGAAATATTTCAGGCCCGACTATTCGCTGCTTCACGATCCTTTCTTAATGAAGGATATGCAGTTGGCAGTGGAGAGAATCCTGGCTGCGGTCAACTCCGGCGAAAGAATAGTTTTATTTGGCGACTACGATGTGGATGGCACTACAGCAGTAGCCACGCTTTACCGCTTTCTGACCTCGGTGTACGAGGAAGCAAACATCTTCTATTATATCCCGGACCGCCACACAGAAGGATACGGAATCAGCAGGAAGGGCATTGCTTTTGCAAAAACCATTGGCGCTTCATTATTCATCTCACTAGACTGTGGAATTACAGCAGTTGAAGAAGCTGAGCTGATTAAGGAAAAGAATATTGACCTGATCATCTGCGACCATCACCTGCCAGGCGATGCGCTTCCAGTTGCTACTGCAATCTTAAATCCCAAACAGCCAGGATGCAGCTATCCTTACAAAGAACTTTCGGGGTGTGGTGTTGCCTTCAAACTAATTACTGCGCTATCCCGGGCGCTGAAGATGGAAGAAACATCAGTGTATAAATACCTCGATATGGTTGCCACTTCAATTGGAGCAGACATTGTACCTATCACTGGTGAAAACAGGGTACTCAGCCAACTGGGCCTGAAGGTCATCAACGCATCACCGGCAACAGGATTGAAGGCTTTAATAAACACTACCGAAAAGAAGGGCACGATAGACATGTATTTTATAAGCTTCCTGATTGCGCCAAGAATCAATGCAGCAGGGAGGTTGAGACATGCAAAGATTGCAGTGGAATTATTGTTGGAGAATGATCCGGTGAAAGCAGCCGGCCTGGCTGAACAACTTAATCAATATAACAATGAGAGAAAACAGCTTGACGATACGATTACTAAAGAAGCACTGGACATTCTAGTTGGAGACCAATCATTCACACACAAAAAAACTACGGTTGTCTATTGCGACCAATGGCATAAAGGTGTGATAGGTATAGTCGCCAGCAGGTTGATTGAAAATTACTATCGCCCAACAATCGTATTAACCAGAGACGGAGACCTGATTACCGGAAGCGCCAGAAGTGTATCAGGATTTGACCTGCACAAGGCAATTTCTCACTGCAGTGCCCACCTCGAAAAATTTGGAGGCCACAAAGCCGCAGCAGGGCTCAGCATGATCCCTGAGAACTATAATGAATTTGCATCTCATTTCGAAACGATAGTATCTGAGACCATTACAGAGGAAAGCCTCTCACCCAAAATATACGTTGACGCTATCATAAACCTTAGGGACATTAACTTTACTTTATACCGTACTATCTCTTCCATGGAACCCTTCGGTCCCGGAAACCACAAACCGGTCTTTGCTTCCATGTGCCTTCAACCTTCTAACTGGACACGAATCGTTGGAGATAAACATGTGCGTTTTCACTTCAACATACCGGGTATGCAGGGCATTAACGGTATCGCATTTAATATGAAAGATAAATTTGAATCACTTGCTCAAAATGCCTTCATAGATATTGCATTTACAATCGATGAAAACCTGTGGAATGGTAATAGTTCACTACAGCTAAAAATAATTGACTTCAGAGCATCTCAATCTCTTTGAACCTTTCATTGTTGCCATGTCTTTCTTCAAATACGCCCGTTACTTTTACTTCATCCTCAGAAATTGGAATATTCAATTGGCGTGCTTTACGGTGTGGCACGAAATAAGGGGCGAAAGAAAGTATCACATCAATACTACCGATACTAATGACCTGAAGAAGCTGGAAGTAAAATCCGGAAACAAGGAAAGCGCCTTTATTTATCAGCCGGCCAACTACTTCATGCTGGAGAAAGCACTGAACTATATTTCAGAATCAGGAGCCAAAGGCAACCTGGTAGATTATGGCTGTGGTAAAGGCAGAATAATGGCTGTGGCTGCCGCTTTTAGATTTAAGAAAATTACAGGCATTGAGTTTGCCCCCGCACTATGCGAAGCCGCTCAGGAAAATATAGATCGTATCAGCCACATATACCCCGACACCTCATTTAGAATTCACTGCTGTGATGCAACCGAATACAGGATTCTTCCTTCGGATTGTGTATTTACTTTTTTTAATCCTTTTGATGAGCGTGTGATGCTACCGGTAGTGAGGAAAATACTTGCTTCCCTGAAAGAAACTCCCAGGCCAATCTTTATTGCTTATTTTAATCCCACTGAACGAGAACTCTTTTTAAGTGCAGGGTTCGAGGAAGTCTGGCACTACGAGAAGATGTCGTATCTGGACTTTTCTATCTTTATGTGGGATAGGGAAGAATAAAAAAACAGCCCGTTTAAGCGGACTGTTTATACTTGTAAGAATACATGCTTAGATATCCGTTATGATCCTGCTCTTTTCCTGCCCTTCCATCATTCTGATGCTACGATCAATAAATTCTGAGAGTTCATTGCCCTTCAATAATCCCTGCGAAAGAAGCGCCATATCTGCCAGGTTTCTTGCCATATCTTTCTGTTTGCCTTCGTCCTTTTCGTCGAGCAACTTCCTGTAAATATTGTGGTTGCCATTTAGTACCAGATTGATTTCATCAGGCAGGTTTCCATACATCCCCCCATTGACTTCAGACATATCTTTCATTCGGCGCATAAATTCAGGCCGCACTGCCACCACAGGTTTTTCTTCGGGCGAAAGGCCTTTCACATCAATATTTGTATGCATCCCTTCTATCTCTGTCTTAAACAGCTCTTTCAGTTTCTCTGTCTCGCTTTCGGTAAGCACACTTTCCTTATTTTCGCTTTTATCCACAAGGTTTTCGGCGATATCCGAATCCACTCTGACGAAGCGCACATCCTGCCATTTCATTTCAATATTATTTACAAACGCAGAATCTATTAAGGTCTCCAGCTTTACCACTTTGTAGCCCCTGGCTTCTGCACCTTTTACATAACTGTTTTGCTGTACCGGATCTGATGTGTAAATAATAATATGTTTCCCTTCTTTATTCTTTTGATTGGCTTCTGTAGCAGATTTGTATTCCTCAGGGGTATCATACTTTCCATCTACCTCCTGAAACAATACAAAATCTTTCGCTTTTTCCAGGAACTTATCATCCGTGATCATACCATACTTAACAAACAAGCCAATGCTCTCCCACTTCTCCTCATACGATTTACGATCATTCTTAAAAAGTTCTGCCAGTTTATCAGCCACCTTTTTGGTAATGTAACTATTAATTTTTCGCACATTCGGATCTCCCTGAAGATAGCTGCGGCTCACATTGAGCGGAATATCCGGGCTATCAATAACACCGTGCAAAAGCATCAGGAATTCAGGCACTATATCTTTCACTTCGTCTGTTACAAATACCTGATTACTGTATAGCTGGATCTTATCTTTCTGAATCTCATAACTATGTTTCACCTTGGGGAAATAAAGGATACCTGTAAGGTTAAACGGATAATCCACATTCAGATGAATCCAGAATAAAGGTGGCTCTGCAAATGGATAGAGTTCTGAATAAAAATCCTGATAGTCTTTGTCTGTAAGGTCGCTCGGCTTCTTCGTCCAGGCTGGTTCCGTATTGTTTATCTTTTCGGCCTCTTTTCCTTCCTCTTCTGCATCCAGATAGATAGCTACCGGCAGGAAGCTACAGAACTTTTTGAGAATACTTCTGATTCTGGAATGTTCCAAGAACTCTGTACTCTCCTCATTCACATGCAATACGATATCCGTTCCCCTTTCCTTCTTCTCCCCTTCTTCGAGTATGTACTCGGGGCTGCCATCACATTCCCAGTGCACCCCATTCGCATCTTCCCTAAAACTTTTGGAAAAAATTTCCACGCGCTCACTTACCATAAAAGAAGAGTAGAAACCCAGCCCGAAATGTCCAATTATCGAGGACTCATTCTTGCCTTTATACTTCTCCAGAAACTCTTCAGCTCCGCTAAATGCTACCTGATTGATGTACTTATCCAATTCTTCGGCAGTCATCCCAATTCCCTTATCTGAAATGGTAATTGTCTTCTTCGCCTTATCTACTTTGACATGAATATCAGTATTACCGATTTCTCCTTTCAGTTCGCCTGTAGAAGCGAATGTCTTCAGCTTTTGGGTGGCATCCACCGCATTACTTATCAGTTCACGAATGAAAATTTCATGGTCACTGTAAAGAAACTTCTTAATAATGGGAAAAATATTCTCCGTCTGTACACGAATACTTCCTTTTTGCATATTATCTCAATTTTTGATTCCCCCAGAACAAATAAAGTGCCAGCCTGAAGAACCTGACATGATGACA
>JACFNA010000001.1:50401-52695 GCA_019455085.1 Chitinophagaceae bacterium | reverse complement strand
TAAGTAAGGGTAGGTGCAACAGAAAAAGCTTCCAGGTTACCGGAGGATACCAGGTAATAAATCCTGGCTTTTACACCTATTTTGAAATGCGTATCGATAGCCTTGTCCACGTGAACCCCTGCCAATACCCCTATCTCTGCCAATGCAGAATTTTTAAAATCTCTTTCTTCTACAATTACCTGGTTAAGGAATTCTTCAATTGCAATCTCCTGTTGATGCATTCTCGCATACACCATTCCCACCTGATATCTCATGGATGAAACTGACTTCGACCATCTGCCATCGTACCCTAAAACCCAGAAATCATTTATATGTCTTAAAGAAAAATCACTCACTATCACATCTACTTCGTTAATATACCCTGCATAATTCTTTCTTCCTTTGTTTATGCTTCTGGAATAACCGGCAAAGAATGAGGATTTATCATTAACAGACAGGCTATATTCAATTCCACCTATAGTGCCTAAGAACCTCTTCTTATACAGATATACTGCACTATTGCCCATTTGAGATTCGTCGTACGACTTCACGAAAAAATTTCCTGAAAGGCCGTAATGAATCTCCACGGAAGACTTTAAACGAGATTGCGCAAACCCATAATAGGGAACTGAAAACACTGCCACCAGTGCCAACACCGCTTTAATCATTTTATTTTTCATTACGGATTAATGACCAAAGATAGTATCGCAGGCCAATAAGAAGAAACGCCGTTTGAAATTTGCACTAAACCGATCGCAGCATGCAAGAAGCATTTTTCTCAATTATTTCTTAGCCACCTTAACGGCAAATGCATTGACCACAGGTGTCCGGATGGCATTTGGTAACTTTGTACTCAGTAAACGTGCAGCAATTATGTCCACAAAGCTTATCTCATTATTTCTCAGAGTCTCTATTGCAACCGGTTTTCTTTCAGCTGTGGCTGACAGATTTGGAATGTGGAGCCCTGAATTTTCAGCATGGGGCGACTGGCCTCATTTTGTATCCTATACCCAAAGCCTGATGCCCTGGGCACCTGCTTCATGGATTCCGGCAATGGCTATTCTTGCTACTGTTGCGGAAATCCTATTTGCGCTCTGCCTGATCTTTGGGTTCAAAACCCGACTCTTTGCTACACTTAGCGGACTGTTGCTTCTGATATTTGCACTTTCAATGGCGTTTTTTACCGGAATTAAAAGGCCACTGGATGCATCTGTATTTGCAGCATCTGCGGCAGCATTTAGCCTTTCGATTATCAAAGAAAAGTTTTTTGAAATTGACAGCCTGATTGAAAGGAAAAAGCAGAAAAGATATATCTATTAGTTATCTGGCCTACGCACTTACTGTCGGCCAAGACGGTTGATACAGGCTGATGTCAATTATAATGAACAAAACCAGTTCAGGAAGTGGAATCTCCTAATCCGGGATTTTCTTCATCGGGACTGTACTCCAGGATATCTCCGGGCTGGCAATCCAGTGCTTTACATATTGCATTCAGCGTCTCTAAACGCACGGCCTTTGCTTTTCCTGTCTTGAGAATGGAAAGATTGGATAATGTAATCCCTACCCTCGCACTCAATTCGTTAAGGGACATTTTGCGCTTTGCCATCATCACATCCAGATTCACAATAATAGCCATCTCAGATAGTTAATGCCTGTTCTTTCTCTATTTCTTTTCCCTTATCATAATAATACATGAATGCAAAAGCCATGAAGGCAAAGAAGAAATAAGAAGCTTTTCCGGATCTGACTTTATACGACTCAAAACCGGAATCTTTCAGATACCAGTTAATTACAAACTGATCTATATAGGTCAGTACCCCCATTAAAACCAATAGTATCCCCATGCGATAAAAAATCAAATCAAGATTCCCTTTAAAATCTTTCCTGTTCCCAAAAAATTTTATTGCTTCAATGATATTCCAAAATAGCACCATAAAAATTATCAGACCCACCAAATTTGAAACGAACGCATAAATCCCGATTCCCGACCCGGACCTGAGTCTCAAATTTCTGGAAGGTACCACCTCCACCATCGCATTCTCTCCGGTATTATAAGTCACAGATAAAACACTGTCTTTCACCGCTCTGTCTTTCACTTTCAGATCGGTAATCTCAACCCCGTATTCTTCACGAACAAAATCGCTCACATTCTGAGAGACGAAAAAATAAAGGGTAAGTCCCAAAATGGCAACAAACAGGAAGGTGGGCGGATTCATGTATTTTTTCATTGCTACAACTATTATAGTTTATTATTGCAAAGTAAATAATATTTATTGAGTTACAATAAATAAGATAGAGTTTTCATAACGAAAACT
>JACFNA010000001.1:20714-50301 GCA_019455085.1 Chitinophagaceae bacterium | reverse complement strand
CTCAATAGCGCAAGCGCCACACTTGTGCTGTCTTTAATGCTGAAAGCTTTAAGTTTCAGAAGGACATAAGCCTGACGCTTGCGCCAGAATTTGACAGAATTTGTATTACGAATTAAGGACAACTTGTACAGTTCGTTATGTTGTATTGTAATACAACCGATAAATTACCTCTCAATAGCGCAAGCGCCACACTTGTGCTGTCTTTAATGCTGAAAGCTTTAAGTTCCAGAAGGACATAAGCCTGACGCTTGCGCCAGAATTAGGAAAACCTCAGCAGGAAACATTTTTTTTAAAGGAGGAAAAATCGTAGATTTAAATAGTGAAACAAAAGAGGAAACAAGGTTTGGATTTTATCGTTGATAAGTTGACAAATTCGCTTGAGAACGTAAAATCAGGAGACAGTTTTCCTACAGAAGTTTCGTTTCTAACATTAGACGAGGTGAAACTCATCACAAGGAAGAATGGATGGCTATTCGATTGGAAAAGTGAATTGAAAATTCCTGAAAGAGAGGTTTACAAATTAACCATAAATAACAATCCGGGTATTATTCAAGGTCTTGTGAGTTTGGAAGCCAGAATAGACCATGTGTACATGCATCTTATTGAAAGCGCCCCTTTTAATATTGGAAGGAACAAGACATATTTGGGAGTACCAGGAAATCTTATTTCGTTTGCCTGTAAACTTTCTTTCCAACGTGGTGGAGGTGGGTACGTTTCTTTCTTGTCAAAGACAAAATTGATTCACCACTACGAAAAGAGTTTGGGAGCAATTCATTTTGGCGGGCATTTGATGGTAATAACTCCCGAAGTTTCACTCAGGCTCATAAACAAGTATTTTAAATAACCTCACTATGGGAATTATTAGGGAACCTTTGGACGTTGATTTTGTTGTTGATTCCAGACCGTTGACTAAGGAAGAGGAAAAGGCAATTAGTGATTTTATTAAGTCTCACAAAGAAAAGCAGAAAAGTAAAAAAAAGAAGGCAAGAAAATCAATAAAACCAAAGACTAAACAATCTGTATAGAAGCTCTTAATAGCGCAAGCGTCTCGCTTGTGCTGTCTTTAATGCTTAAAATTCTAAGTTTCGGAAGGGCACAAGCGCGACGCTTGCGCCAGAATTTGACAGAATTTGCCAGGATCTGAATTAAGAACACAGGACAACTTGCACAGTTCGTTCTGTTGTATTGTAATACAACCGATAAGACAAATCGCCTCCCTCAATAGCGCAAGCGTCACGCTTGTGCTGTCTTTAATACTGAAAGTACTAAGTTTCAGGAAGGCACAAGCGCGACGCTTGCGCCAGAATTTGACAGAATTTGCCAGGATCTGAATTAAGAACACAGGACAACTTGCACAGTTCGTTCTGTTGTATTGTAATACAACCGATAAGACAAATCGCCTCCCTCAATAGCGCAAGCGTCACGCTTGTGCTGTCTTTAATATTAAAAGTACTAAGTTTCAGGAAGGCACAAGCGAGACGCTTGCGCCAGAATTTGACAGAATTTGCCAGAATTTGTATTACCAACCCAGGACAATTTGTACAGTTCGTTCTGTTGTATTGTAATCCGGCTGATAAAACACCTCTCAATAGCGCAAACGTCCCGCTTGTGCTGTCTTTAATGCTGAAAGTTTTAAGTTTCAGAAGGGCACCTTCCTAAAAGCGCTAAGCACTACAGGCAATAGCCAATAAAAAAGGCTGTATCCTGATAAGCCCGGATACAGCCTGCGCCTTTATGAAAAATCTCGTAATTATTTTACAAACCTGATTACTGAACTTTCGCCATTCGGATTGGTGATTTCTACAGTATAAACACCAGCGGGTAAATTGTTCTTTTCAATTGTCACCTTGTTACGTCCACTTGCACATACTATCTGGTGGCTTACTACCGGCTGACCAATCTGGTTCCTTACTGTAAGGAAATAAGCGCCGCCCTGTTTTACATTCATGGTTACATTAATTTCATTTCCAACTACCGGATTAGGCGACACAGCATAAGATGCAGCTACACCATCCATCATAACCTTCACTACGTTTGATACTATCTTTTTTCCATCAATATCCACTGATACCACTCTATAGTAATTCCATCCTGCAAAGGTCTTTGAATCTGTGAAATTGTAGGCAGGAGCATTTGTGGCAGTTACCTCACCCGCTACCTGGAAGTCAGTTCCGTTAGCCGATCTTTCCACCTGGTATTTAGCTACATTCTTTTCGTTTTCTACTTTCCAGCTTACTTCTGCATCCTGTTGTTTCTTCGTTACGTTTACAGATGTGAAATCTACAGGCTGGGGTGCCATTTGGCGGAACACAATCATAAACCTGTCGGCTGCCTTGCTGCCTGCATTGTTTATTACGGTAAACTGGTATTCGGTAGTTCCGGTAAATTCAATGGGCGTAGTTGTATTAGTATATCTATCCACCAGAAAACCCTGCTTGGCATTACCTTCCTGATTAAAACTAATCTGAAACTTATAAGTGCGGTAACCAATTCCGGTCAGGTTCAGGAATGTAGTATCATTTTCAGCAGCGAATGCCTTGCTCTCTACACTAAGTAATTTTCCACTTTTTCTGATAGACAGATTTTCGGTAGAGTTTGCATACTTTACTCCATCAAATTCATCAATATCGTTATTGAATACAGGGCTGAAAGTCTGCATTATACCATCATTCAAAAGCAGAGATCCATTTTGGTTTACTGTATAAAGGTTCACCTTCATCAGGTCCACAGAATTTTCATTCTCTGCCACATTTCCACCGCGGCTAATGGTGCTCGATGATGAAACCACTTTCGCATCTTCTGTAAGCTGCAGCATACCACCTTCTTTGTTGAAGACGAAGAAAGCTTCACCTGCAGGGATAATCGCTGCGTTTCTTGTCTTATAAGATCCTGAACCGGGGATTGCCTCTACTCTGCCACCGGGAAGGAGAGCCAGTGTCTGATAGGCTCCGAAATTGTTACCCAGATTCTGATCCCAGTAGTAGAAGAACATCGGACGGTCAGTTTTAATCTTTGACAGGTCTATCTCGCTTGCATAAGGATTACCCACAGCAGTGAACAAACCAGGCTCCACTTCTACCTTTTCCTGATCTCCTGAACGCAGTGTACCATAAGTTCTCAAAACAGTCTCCGTTACTTCTGAGTAAAGAGAGTTTGCTGTCCTGTCGCCTCTCACAAATACCATGTAGGCATTATCAGGGCTTGAGAAAGGAGCCATAGTAGATTTAATACCTACCCATGTGTTGTTTTTCTTATTATAAGTTTTCACCGAAGGAGTATATGATTGTGCATCAAATCCTTTTGCTTTCCAATCGCTCATTTCACCGGTAATCTGAATACCATATCCTTTGAGAGAAGTATTGTTAGCCTCCTGGCCTTCCTGCCAGTCTTTATGAATCGGCCTGTCGCTTACAGTAGGCACAGACAAGAACTTCCATCCTTTCAGAGCCGGGATATACTTTTCTACTGTTACATTCCCTTTAATTTCATTGTGGTGCATCACACCTACAGAAGCGGTATGTGACGCAGTAGATTTCAATACCAGAAAATTATTTGTAGTCAGCACTTTTGAATCCTTTTCAAAGCTCACCTGGCCATAAACATCCAACTGAGATTTCAGATTCAGATTATTGTTTATAATGATATCCTTAATACGGTTTTCAAAAAGCATTTTACTTAAAAAAGGCTGCTCTGTTTCACCCACAAATCTGATAGAACCATCTATAGCATTAATAGCATGCTCTGTTCCTGAAATTTCTCCTGAAAGAGATAATGTTGAAGTAATTAAAAGTGTTACGTCACCTTCCATTCTGATATCCTTTACAAAAGAAGGAACAGTAATTTCAGGCATATTCTCTGCTGATTCTTTCACTATCCAGACTTCATCATTTTGCGTCGGCACTTTCAGATCATTCCAGTTAGCAGCATCATGCCACTCACTGCTCTTCCTGCCTGTCCACATCTTTCTGGCACCAGTACCATCCTCTTCAATATTCATTTCAAATGTCTTCACTACTGTACATCCTTTTGAATCAGCTACCATTATGGTATGAGACCCGGCAGCCACATCCCTGAAAATATTTGAAGATACAAATGCGCTACCGTCTAAGCTATATTTGTAAGGAGCTACACCTGATTCTGCGTTCACAGTAACGCTTCCGGTTTTTCCATCCTTACCTGAATTATCAATTTTTAAGCTTACTTCCATGCTGGTCTTAGAAGAGATGACTACCTGACGAAAGTCAGAGGTGCAGCCATTTTCATCTTTTGCCACGATATTATATACACCGGGAGACACCCTGCCAAAATTTCCGGAATTTTGAAAAATGGAACCATTAATTGAATAAATGATTTTACCAGTTCCACCATAAGCTCCAAATTCAATTCTGCCATTTCCTTTACCACCACAGTCAGAATCATACGTGTTCACATAGCTAATAGTTACAGGGTTATACACCTTTGAAACCCACTGCCAGGTTTCTTCACTTTTGTTACCGCTGTTATCCTTAACAACGATTACATAATTGCGTCCACCTTCAAGATTTGAAAATACATTGCCGGAATGGAACGACTGACCCCGATCAATAGAATACATATAATTACCGTCACCACCACGCGCGGTAATTGTAATCTGGGCATCGTTGGCACCATAGCAACTTTCTTCAGAACCGTTATATTTTAAAACGGTAATTGTAACACTGATAGATTTTCCACCATCAGCATTAAGAGCCATAGAAGAAGAAAAACCAAAGAAAAGAAAAGCAACCAGTAACGAGGAAAATAAAAGAGTTTTTGTATGGATAAATGTTTTCATATCGGGCATTTATTTTTTTTAATTCAGAGTTTCTTTTTGGAAACTAAATGCCGGATTTACATATAGGGTTGTGTTTTCCGGGGTTGTAGGGTAGGTTGTTCAGGTAAGCGAGAACAAAAGTATAAGGCACATTTCAGGAATGCAAGTTTTACGAAGAAAAAAAATGTGGAATTCACTATCCTAAAGACGTAAAAAGAGGGAAGAATACTAAAAAAAAGAAGAAAAATTACCCCAGGATAATATCTTGCTGACTGATAATCAACATATTATATGTGAAATCGGAATTTCCCTAAAGAAATAGGCTTTCGGAAATTTATTGACAAATGTCAATAAAAATTATAGTAGAAAAACTACGATGCGGCCGGTAAAATACCCTTGAAAATGGCAAAATCCACTCTTTATTGCCAGAATGTGGTAGTGAAAATCCGTCTTCGACGGTAACTGCAATCGGATTAATACGATATACCAGAGGGTTGTGTTGCACATTTTACTCTTCTTCTTCCGGAAAAAGGGAAGCCTGCGATACCGGGCCCATCGGTTTTACCCACTCCATCTGGTCGCTTTTGGCAAAATCCGTGAGTTTGTTTCCCACAGCTTTCCATCCCATCACGTCCACAACCTTGTAAAGTTTAATCTTTGCCTTCCGCACTTGTGCCCCTCTCCCGGTCTGCATGGCCAATACAGGTTCAGGGTCTGTAGTCACTTCCATCAGACGGTTCTTTTCTCCTTCCTTAATAAATAAGAATCGGGTATTTAGGGTATTTGTTTCTATCCTGAACCTCTTTACATTATACTGAAGCTTGTCTCCATCCAGATAAACCGCGGTAACCACCGCATCAGGGTCAAATCTTTCTATGAGTTTCACCTGGTCAGGCTCAAAACGCTGAAGCAACTCCTGACCCGTAATTTCATAAGTACCATCTGTATATATAACCAGCAGTTTGTCGTCCCCCTCAAAATCTCCCAACGCCACCCCATTGCCATCCTCATTCAGCCTGCCATAAGTAGTATCAAACCACAGTTTTCTGTTTTCCAACGTACTCTTTCCTTTCTCAGCCAGTTTTACAGAACGTATTGGGTATTTGGTTACAATATTTCCCATACTGCCCCGGCTTCTTATTTCAAGGGATTCAAAATAAAAATCCACTTCTTTATTACGTGCTTTGGACACTGGGGATAATATCACACGCACTACTTCAGCTTCACCATTGGGGTTGACAGTAAAATACTGCACCTTGCTCCGTTCGCTCCCTTTGGTAAGGTCATACTCCTTATCCCGTGTAACACCCGTAACATGAAAACGTTTGGCATAGGATACTCCCTTTTTGCCATCGGTATATATCATATTATAGGTAGTGCGCTCATCATTCTTGTTGAATACAGCCGCATGGATAATGTCCTTCCCGATAAATACCTTATCGGCCACCTTCACCACCTTCATCTTCCCTTCTTTGGTAAAGACAATGATATCATCCAGGTCAGAACATTCTGTTACAAACTCATCCTTCTTCAGGCTGGTTCCCACAAAACCCTCTGATGCATTCATATATAATTTCGTATTCGCAATAGCGACCTGCTTGGCTTCTATGGTATCAAAAAGCCTGATTTCGGTTTTTCGCCCCCTGCCCTCTCCATACTTCTTCAGCAATTCTTCATAATAGCTGATTGCAAAATCAGTAAGATGTTCCAGGTTGAACTTTACTGTGTCAATTTCTTTTTCAAGATCTATTATCTGCTCATTGAGTTTGTCAATATCGAGTTTATAAATCCTGCGGACAGGTTTCTCTGTAAGTTTCAGAATATCTTCTTTAAGAATCTCCCTTCTTAATAGCTTCTTAAAAGGTACAAATGCCTTATCAATAGCCTCTATCACTTTGTCCCAGGTAGGATGCTTCTTTTCTAACTCTTTGTATATTTTTTCTTCGAAGAATATTTTTTCAAGAGAGGTATAATGCCATTTCTGTTCTAACTCTCCCAATTTTATCTCCAGCTCACGCCGTAACAATTCGCGGGTACTGTCTGCAGAGGCTTTTAACAGGTCACTTGCCCCAAGGAAGTTGGGTTTCTGGTCTTCGATCACACAGGCATTAGGTGAAATGGATATTTCACAATCAGTAAAAGCGTATAGGGCATCAATTGTAATATCAGGTGAAATACCCTGAGCCAGATCAATCCTGATCTCTACTTCTGATGCGGTATTATCTGTTACTTTTTTGATTTTTATCTTGCCACTGTCATTAGCCTTAACAATACTCTCAATCAATTGAGAGGTGGTAATACCGAATGGTACATCTTTTATAAGCAGTGTCTTCTTGTCGGCCTCTTCAATATGGCAGCGTACTCTGATTTTCCCACCACGCAATCCGTCATTATAATTAGTAACATCTACCAATCCTCCTGTAGCAAAGTCAGGGTATAATTCGAATTTCCTGCCTTTATAATATTTTATGGAAGCCTCTATCAGTTCACAAAAGTTATGAGGCAGAATTTTCGTAGCCAGGCCTACTGCAATTCCCTCTGCTCCCTGTGCCAGCAGCAAAGGAAATTTCATTGGAAGCACTACCGGCTCATTTTTTCTTCCATCGTAACTCAGCTGCCACTCTGTAGTCTTCTCATTAAAGGCTACATCGAGAGCAAATTTGCTCAATCGGGCTTCGATGTATCTTGGAGCAGCTGCATCATCTCCTGTCCGTTCATCTCCCCAGTTACCCTGCGTTTCTATCAGCAAATTTTTCTGTCCGAGATTCACTATGGCATCTCCGATACTGGCATCGCCATGTGGGTGATACTGCATACTCTGCCCGATGATGTTGGCTACTTTATTAAAACGCCCGTCATCCATCTCTTTCATCGCATGAAGAATCCTGCGCTGCACCGGTTTCAGCCCGTCTTCCATTGCAGGTACTGCCCGTTCCAGAATCACATAGCTCGCATAATCGAGAAACCAATTCTTATACTGGCCTGAAATACCACCTTCCGTAACATTAAATACTTCTTTCTTCTTTGCTTTTGACATGGGGCGCAATTTAAAGGGTAGAAAACTCCTTTCCAACTTTTTCCTGAAAGGAGAATTGTAAAATAGAATCGCTAAAGTGCTATAATCATTTCAGAACCACATATTCCCATCCTTAAAATAATATCTTTGCCTCATGCGCAAATATGAGGATACATACCGGCACAAGGGTATGCGAAAAAAACTAATTGACAGCATCCGCGACAAAGGCATTACCAGTGAGGAAGTATTAGAGGCAATGAACCGTTTGCCACGCCATTTTTTTCTGGATAAGGCGCTTGAAGAAATTGCCTATCAGGACAGGGCTTTTCCTATCGGCGAAGGGCAGACCATCTCGCAGCCCTATACAGTAGCCTACCAAACACAACTTCTGGAAGTGAAGCCTTTTGACAAAGTATTGGAGATCGGCACCGGAAGTGGATATCAGGCCATGGTCCTTGCGGAAATTGGCGCGCAGGTATTCACCATCGAAAGACAAAAAAAACTGTTCGACCAGCATAAAAATTTTTTCCTGCGCAGTGCGTATCCCTCTGTAAAATACTTCTACGGCGATGGATTTGAGGGCCTGCCTACCTATGCGCCTTTCGATAGAATACTGATTACCGCCGCAGCTCCATTCATACCACCCAAACTAACGGCACAACTTAAGACAGGAGGCATGATGGTATTGCCGTTAAATGAAGACGATTACCAGCGAATGACACGCATTACCAAAATGGAAGATGGCTCTCTTAAGGAAGAGAAATTTGATAATTTCTCCTTTGTACCCATGCTGAAAGGAAAAGAGTATTAAATTCTAAAAACATAAATTATTACTTTCGTCACAAACAAAAACAAATGAAAAGACTACTGCTTCTCGCCCTATTATCCGGCTCTCTGCTATACTCGTGCAAACAGGATGGTAGTGCGGTTAATCCGTTTGATTATACCTCCATCAAGGATACCACCGTATCCAATGGTGCCGTAGTAAGCGCCCATCCGCTGGCAAGCGCTGCCGGTGCTTATATACTCAGAAAAGGAGGAAACGCGGTAGATGCAGCCATTGCAACCCAATTAGCTTTGGCCGTTGTCTTTCCTGAAGCGGGAAATATAGGCGGCGGAGGATTTACCGTAATCCGGCTGAATGACGGGAAAAATATCACGATTGATTACAGGGAAAAAGCACCGGGTAAGGCATTCAGAGATATGTATCTGGACAGTGCAGGCAATCCGCTTCTAAATCTATCACAGGACGGACATCTGGCATCCGGGGTACCCGGAGCTATTGCAGGCATTTTTGAATCTATGAAATATGCCAAACTCCCATTTGAAAAGTTGATACAACCCGCTATCGATCTCGCTGAAAAAGGTTTCGCCATTACGGCTGCTGAGGCAAGGGGCCTTAACAGAACCAAAGACGATTTCCTGAAATATAACACGGTCACTCCCGCTTTTGTAAAACCCTCAGGGGAATGGAAGGCCGGCGATACACTGATACAGACCGACCTGGCCAACACACTGAAAAGAATACAAAAAGAGGGGGCCAAAGGGTTTTACGAAGGAGAAACAGCCAAACTCATTGTTGAAGAAATGCAGAGAGGAGGCGGCATCATCTCGTACGACGATCTGAAAAATTATCAGGCGAAGGAACGCGAACCTATCTTCTTCGATTATAAAGGCTATCAGATTCTTACCATGCCATTGCCAAGCAGTGGAGGGATTATCGTAGAGCAAATGCTGAAGATGAGCGAAATGTACGCACTCGATACTATGAAATTCAACAGTGCACAGGCTGTGAACCTAATGGCAGAAATCGAAAGAAGATGTTTTGCAGATCGCGGTAAATACCTCGGCGATCCTGATTTTTACAAAGTGCCGGTAAAGACATTGGTCAGCGATTCATACTTAAAAGGCAGAATGGCCGACTTTGTGCCGGGCAAGGCAGGAAACAGTGTGGATATCAAAGAAGGAATAATTCCTGAAAGCGAAGAGACTACTCACTTCAGCTTGATCGACAAAGACGGCAATGCAGTATCTGTAACCACTACCATTAATGGCGGGTATGGCAGCCGTGTGGTAGTAGGACATGCAGGGTTTCTTATGAACAACGAGATGGACGACTTCAGTGTAAAACCCGGAGTGCCGAATATGTTTGGCGCTGTGGGACAAGAAGCCAATGCAGTGCAACCAGACAAGAGGATGCTGAGCAGTATGACTCCTACTATTGTATTAAAAGATGGTAAACCCTGGGCCATACTTGGCACACCAGGAGGTACTACCATTATCACAAGTGTGTATCAAACCATCGTAGATCTGATAGACTTTAAGATGTCAGCTCACGATGCAGTTAATATGCCTAAGTTTCACCACCAATGGTTGCCCGACGTAGTGTATCTGGAAAAGGGATTTGACGCAAATGTGCAAAAGGAGCTGGAAGCAATGGGATACACCATCAAACCCAGAGGGGCAATTGGCAGAACCGAGGTAATTCTTGTAAATGCCGATGGCACTATCACTGCGGTTGCTGATCATCGGGGTGATGACAGTGCTGCAGGATACTAACTCAGGAACTGATTACAGAGAATGCCCCTATTCCGGCAGACTAAATCAGCCGGTGTAGACTGCTGCATAAGTTACCGGATCGATCTGGTTCCCGGCCTGATTTCATCATCCGGCAATTTTTCATACAGATATAGCCGGATTTGCCAGTCGGGCAAATGATAGGTCAACTCCAGATCCACCATGAAGTGCTTCAATCTCGACACATTAGCTGGTGTGTCAAATTTGAGATGACTGGAAGCAAACGTACGTTGCTCCGAAGGCACATCCATCTTTCCTTTGAGAAACTGAGGTGTAGTGCCGTCAGGGGTAAACCTCCCGTTATTGAGTTGTTGGAAAAACTTTTTATACTGTTCGGAAGCGAGTACGTAATCTTCCGTTTCAAAGAGGAATGCCTCCCAGCTATAAGTATCAGGCAGTGCATACTTCTTAATGGTACATGACAAAGCTCCCGGCAAACTGATTTTACTGTTAAAAGCAATGAAGTTGGGCATTACAGACAGTGTATCCCCTTTGGCACTGCTAAAGTTTTTGAAATAATCAACAATTACTTCATTCAGGGAAGAATTAATCGTACTTTTCTTGGTAATTACACGTTGTGCACTGGTCTGGTAGAAAAAAAAGATAGCACACAGAAAGAAAACAGGTTTCATCATAGCGTTGTTTTAACAGGGATTAAGATTAAAACGCGATATTAAGCCTTATGAACAAAATTTCAAAAATACCCCACCCTTCTTCTTATAGCTTTTAGGCATTTCTGCCCGCAGTGATATCATTCTTTAATTATTTTTGTACCCAATGCCACCCGTCCTTAAAAAAATTTTAAAAATACTAGCTAAGCTGGCGCTATCATTAGTGGTGTTGCTATTGGTATTATGGGTGCTGCTTCAGACTTCATTTTTTCAGAATTTTCTGGTACATCGCCTGACCAATAGCCTTAGTAAAAGTCTTAATACCACAGTGTCTATCAGGAAGGTTGACTTTAGTCTGTTTGACCGCATGTCGCTGGAACACACGCTGATTCTGGATCACAAACAAGACACGCTATTATATGCTGAGGCAGTCAGGGTGAGCATTACCGATTGGTTTTTCCTCAAGAAAAAATCTACACTCAGATACATTGGCCTTCAGGGGGCCACCATCAAACTGAACCGGGATACACCTGAATGGAATTATCAGTTTCTTGAAGATTACTTTGGCGGAGGCTCATCTTCAGGAGGTGGATCTGCACCACCGAATATCGACCTGAAACTTGTAAGCCTGAAAGACGTCACACTTTTTCAACAGGACAAATGGCTGGGAAGAGATATGCTCGTATCCGTCAAAGGATTTAGGTTAGAGGCAGACAAACTTGACATCCCTAACCATCTGTTGCAGATTAATTCAATCGATTTTGACCGGCCGGTCTTCGCCCAATATGATTATAAAGGGCTAAGGCCTCCAAAAGTTAAGACCGATTCATCAGCCACCGAAATCCCTCAAAGCGATGAGCCCCTCAACAGCGACAACTGGAGAGTCATTTCAAAATTGATAAAGATAAAAGACGGCAAAATAGCAATAGAAAGAGAAAGTAAGACCCCATCTGATCCGCTTGTATTTGACGACAGGCATGTAATTCTTTCGCAACTGAATGCCACCCTGAAAGACACCCGGGTTGAAAAGGATACACTGACATCCGAGATAGACTTTTCTGTAAAAGACAGAAGCGGGTTTACCATAAAAAAACTCTCTTCTCTTTTTAAGATGACTCCTCAGTCAATGGAGTTTTCTAAACTCGACGCCCAAACGGAACACAGCCGCCTGGGCGATTATTTCGCCATGCATTACAACAATTTTGAAGATGATATGAACGACTTTGTTCACGCCGTCCGTATGGAAGGAAACTTTAAGAATGCTGTAATCAGCAGTGAGGATCTTGCCTATTTTGCCCCTGAGACAAAAGCCTGGAAAAAAAACTTTACTTTAAATGGGGAAGTGACCGGTAAGGTTGAAAATCTCACAGCATTGGGATTTACTATTAGTGCAGGTACTGAAAACTTTCTTGCCGGAGATCTGAGTATTCGTGGACTACCGGAGGTGAACTCTACCTTCATGGACTTACGAATCCGTGAGATGAAGACAAATTATAATGAACTGGCAGGGCTGATTCCCTCACTGCGCTCCTTTACGCAGCCTGACCTTTCTGCTTTTGGAAAAATAAGATACATCGGAAGTTTCACAGGATACTTCAACGACTTTGTAACGTTTGGAGAACTATCTACTGACATTGGTATTCTATCCACCGACATCCATCTGAAGGTTCCTGTAAACACCACACCGGTATATAGCGGCAGTGTGGCCACATTGGGGTTTAACCTCGGAAGATTTATTAAAGATTCAAGTGTCGGATTCACAGCTTTCAAAGGTTCACTAAAAGGAAAGGGATTTACCGAAAACACAATGCACGTTTCTTTTGATGGGAAAATCGACAGACTGAATTACGGGAACTATGAGTATAAGAACATCATCACAAAGGGAGAAATAAGGAAAAACGCTTTCTCAGGTTCAGCGAGTATTCACGATCCGAATATTACGATTGACACCCTTTCCGGCACAATCAACCTGAGCGATAAATCCCCTTTTTTTAACTTCTACTCCGACATCAGAAAAATAGATCTGAATGCCCTGGGGTTTACAAAAGACACCATCGCCTTTCGCGGGAAACTGGAAGCTGACTTTACAGGAAAAAATATTGACGACTTCCTTGGTACCGCAAAACTGACCGAAGCCATTCTAATTGACAATGGCCGTCAGTTACCCTTTGATTCACTAGTAATAAATTCCTCAGTTTACGAAGAAAACAAACTTCTTTCGCTGAAAACAAATGAACTGGAAGCCTCCATCAATGGAAATTTTAAAATCAGGGAGTTACCCAAAGCCTTTCAGCTCTTCCTGAACCGCTACTATCCCGGATATGTCAAAAAGCCCGAGGGTGCTATCGAAAATCAGGATTTTTCATTTTTGGTACATACCCGAAATATCAGTGAATATATTTCTCTGATAGATAGCAAGATGTCAGGATTCAACGAATCCGTAATACAGGGTAGCATTAATATCGACAAAAATCTTTTGCAACTGAAAGGAGAAGTCCCGGGACTAAAATACGGCGGGCTGGCCATGAATAATATTTCGCTCAACGGCTCCGGAAACCACGACACACTGGTCTTCCTGTCAGATATTGAAAGCCTCATACTAAATGACAGCCTGAGGTCAGCCGACGTAAAAATAGAAGTCACTGCTTCACAGGATATTTCGGATATTCTGATATCTTCATCCACTCCCACAGGGCTCGATGCGGCACGGCTGTCAGCCAAGGTGCATACCAAAGAAGATGGATTCCAACTGGCATTTAATCCTTCCTCATTTACCATCGGCGACAAACTCTGGCGCATTGAAAAAGGAGGAGAGATAGAGTTGGTGAACGATTTGATTTCAGCTCAGAATGTCAGATTTTATCAGGACGGACAGGAAGTAAAAATATCGACCCAATTATCATCCCTGACAAACAGCAATAACGTAAATATTTCACTCAAAGGAATTGTCGTCGAAGACTTCCTGCCATTCTTTCTCTCCTACCCCAAAATGCAGGGGCAGCTAACGGGAGAAGTGCAGATATTTAATCCAACCAAAAAGTCAAGAATCAGTTTTTCATCCACCATCAACGATTTCAGGTTTGAGAACGACTCGGTAGGTATTATCAATCTCAGCGGATTTTATAATGCTTCCGGCGGCAACTTTACGAGTAACATAATCAGCAATAATAATCCGTATAACTTTTCGGGAAGTTTTAACTATACTCCACAAGACTCCCTTAACTCGCTGGACGGCCAGTTTACTCTCAATCAGACTGAAATTGCACTACTTAGCCCCTTCATGGAAGGCATCCTCGACAATCTCAAAGGGAACGCCACCGGAAAACTGGCAATTACGGGCACCCCCGAGAATCCTAATCTGGAAGGAAGTGTTACACTCCGGAACACCTCCCTTGTTATTGATTATACTAAGTGTAAATACAGACTTGTCGATGGCAGCGTAATCACTTTCAGCCCGGGAGAAATCAATTTCGGGCTCACAAAAATTCTGGACATCAATAACCAAAGCGCTACGCTTACGGGAAAGATTTACCATAACTTCTTTGATGATTTTTTCTTCAATGAGCTTCACGTGAAAACAGGAAGGAATTTCCAACTCCTCAATACCACAGCCAAAGACAACAATGAGTTTTACGGCAAGGTCAAAGGTCAGGCCGAACTCACCCTCAATGGTTATACTTCTGATATGAGAATGAACATCAAGGGAGAATCAACCGACAGCAGCCACATCATTCTGCCCATCGGTGAAACCGTCGAATCCGGAAGCCTTAACTACATCGACTTCAAACAATTCGGACGCGAAATGACCCTGGACAGCCGTGTAAGAGAGAATACAAATATCAAGGTGCAGATGGAACTCACGGCTAATTCGCTTGCAAAAATAGATGTCATTCTCGACGAAACTACTGGCGATGTGATTGAGGCAAGAGGCAGTGGAAAGCTCTTTATTACCGCCGGCACCAGCGATCCGCTTACTATTCGGGGCAGATATAATGTAGAGCAGGGAGAATATACATTCAATTTTCAGACGGTGATGAAAACTCCCTTTACACTTGAAGAAGGTTATATTGAATGGCAGGGAGACCCCTACCTGGCTCTGCTGAATATTGATGCACTTTACAAAGCCAAAGGTGTAAACCTGAGCAATATCCCCACCAGCACCGGATCCTCAAATACCAGAGGAGATATTGATATTCTGTTCAAACTCAGAGGCACGCTGAAGAATCCATCGCCACAGTTTGAATTCCAGTTTCCATTTGATAACCCGCTAAAATCTGACCCGATAGCGAGTGAATATCTGAAATCCAGATTCCAGTCAGATAATGACCAATTGCTAAACCAGGTAGCCGCATTGCTGCTCTTCAATACCTTTCTCACTACAGACCAGGGTATGGCCAGTGTAAACTATACCGGAAACTTCGTTACCAAGACAGTAGGACAACTGCTTTCGAACACGCTGACCACCTCGCTGAACAGCTGGCTACAGAAATTATTAAAGTGGAATAACGTAAACGTATATACGAATATCAATGCCACTGACTTTAACTTTCAGAAATCAATTGAAAGTGGTAAAATACAGAATATCGGAGCGTTCGGATTCACTACCTCACTCATGAAGGATAAACTCATTATCAATGTGGGAGGTAATGTGGACTTTACCGGCAACCCCGGCCTCACGACCAATACCTCTAACGTACTGGTTACGCCTGATGTTTCGTTCGAATATCTTATTACGCCTACCGGGAACCTAAGGGTAATTGGCTTCAACCGGAGCGATACTGACCCAACGAATATTACCGGAATTACCAAAAGAAACAGAACAGGTGTGCAATTATCTTACCGCCGCAACTTCGACACCTTTGAAGAATTTTTTACCGGGCAGAAAAAAACTATGAACTAAACTATCTTTACATCTTTCCGGGAGATCCACAAAACGAATACGACCCACCCTTCAATGGACACACAGGCAACCGAAGTTGAGAATTATTATCAGCAAAGAATAAACGAAGTAACCGGTGTAATCAACCGGCTTAGCAATAAGAAATCTGCATTTGCCTGGTTAAGGTTAGGATCCATACTGGCAATTTTTCTGTCGTTTTATTTGCTATGGCAGGCTGGAGTATTATTCGTTTTTATAGCCTCCGCAATTTTGCTTTTTATATTTATCCGCCTTGTATATGCTGATCTCTCTAATCACGAATCGATCAGATTTCACAAAAAGCTCCTCAGCCATTATGAAGATGAACTGAAAGCGCTTAAAGGTGAATTTGTTTTCGAGGATGGTAGTCAGTATATAGATAAGACGCATCCATACACATCTGACCTTGACATATTTGGCAAAGGATCACTATTTCAATACATCAACCGAACTAATACTGAGCCGGGAAGCGATACGCTGGCTGGTTACTTCAAAGCGCGTGAATCAACCGACCTTATCCATAAACGACAAGAAGCCGTAAAGGAGTTAGCAAGAGGAAACGAATGGCTTAAAACCTTTCAGACGACAGCCAGCCTCCATAAATTCACCAATCAGTCAAAAGCCAGGCTTGAGCAATGGTTCGGCCAGCCATCTCCCTTTTCAAACAATCTTTTCATAACAGGAATCCGGTTTCTGGTTCCTGCTACGGTTATCACCATCACGGTACTCTTTATCGCGGGGAAAGCGAGTGAATCCCTTTTTTATGCGGCACTGCTTCTATCCGCAATTATCGTATGGCAATTCAACAAGATCGTCACACCCATACATAATCAACTCTCAGATATCAACAAGCAACTTAAATCACTATCGGAATCGATAAAATTAATTGAACAAAAGAGTTTTAGTAATCCGCTGCTCAGCTCACTACAATCGCACCTGGGGCAAAATCAGATTCAGGCTGCTACTGCTATCAGAAAATTAGGCAGGCAGATGGACCGGCTGGATATGCGCTATAATCTGATGATCTCCTTACCCTTAAACCTCCTTCTGCTGTGGGACCTGCAGCAGATAACAAGCCTTGAAAAATGGAAAGCACAATGGAAAAATATCTTCCCCAATTGGGTGGATACCGTAGCTGCATTTGAAGCGCTCAATAGTCTGGCGATATTCTCATTTAATAACCCTAACTACGTATTTCCAAATATTTCAGAAGGGTATTTTTTAATAAAAGGCACTTCGGTAGGCCATCCACTAATCACGGCTGATAAACGGGTAGCGAACAATATTGACATACCCTCACAGGGAAAAATCATGCTGGTTACCGGTTCCAATATGGCAGGAAAAAGCACCTACCTAAGAAGTATAGGCGTGAACTGCGTGCTGGCGTTTTGCGGGGCTCCGGTATGTGCTACAGAGTTCCAGGTGTCAGGCGTGGCAATTATCAGCAGCATGCGCATCGAGGATAACCTTCAGGAAAGCACCTCCACATTTTATGCGGAGCTAAAAAAACTAAAGGCTATCATCGACAGGGTAAATCAGGGAGAAAAAGTCTTCATCCTCCTCGACGAGATTCTCCGGGGCACCAACTCTACCGACAGGCATACAGGATCCAAAGCACTGATCCGCCAGTTAATCGAAAAACAATCTGTGGCAATTATAGCCACGCACGATCTGGAACTGGCTGCTATGAAGGATACCTATCGGGAACATATCGACAACTATCACTTTGATGTACAGGTGAACGGAGAAGAACTATACTTCGACTACAAACTGAAAGAAGGAATTTGTAAAAGCATGAACGCCTCGATCCTGATGAGAAAGATAGGAATAGAACTGGGCTAACCACCAATGAAAGCAGCAGTTACTTCACAATGGTAAGCATAAGCCGATACGCTTTTTTACCGGTAACCAATAGGAACAACCGATCAATAAAGCGCCACACAGAAAAAGGTAGCCAACTAAACAATCTACCAAGTTTTAGCTTAAAAACCAGCTTACTATTAAACACATAAGTATTAATTTTAGTAGCCGGCACATTCACCAGATTTTTAATTGACTGTTCCGTAAACGTATGCAGGTGCGCATGATGAGGTGTGAGCTGATTACAATGGATACACATAGAATACCGGATATTCTCGTTGTACGGTGTGGTAATTATTAATTTGCCTCCAGGTTTTAAAGCAGCCATTAACCCTCTGATAAAAAGCTCCGGATCTACTATATGCTCAATTATTTCTGATGCGACAATGCAATCCAGGGAATCATTTTTAAATGGTAATGCCAACACATCCGCTGCTACAGCAAAATGATTAGGAGAAGGTGTCCTCCCTACGGCCTTCTCAGGGTTTCTATAAGAGATATCCATTGATATTACCTTTCTATTTTTCGGAATCATTGCGGCAGCGAGCCAGCCACTCCCGCATCCTGCGTCCAAAATCCATTCGGCATCCTGTGGAACTTCTGACAAGATCAATTGTCTAAGCCTTCCCACCTCTATCTTTTCTTCCGGATCCTGCAGTTCTTTAGAATAGTCAAATGCCTCCGCGTCTTTAACATAATGTTCCTGATAGTTAAAATTCCTATCAGATGCCACAGGAGTGGATAAGAAGACAGGTATGCCATTTCTTACCTGAAAAGAGTAACGAAAATCGGGTGTACTCAATTTGGAATCGTCCACACTCAATAATGGATCATCAGAGTTAGGAGCCTTCAATTTTTTTAATAATTCATCAGCAACACTCATTAAGGCAAATATACTTGTGTACGCTGAATGCCTTGTTTAATTTTATATACAGGCAAATACTACGACCCAAATGCAAACTTAAAAAAAATAAAAAATAAGGAGATTTCAGTCTGGCTGCATAATAAAGCCTTCTGTTTATTTACCTTTGCCGCTTACCAAAAAGGAATCTTTCGTGGCGCTTATAAAAAGTATTTCAGGTATCCGGGGCACAATTGGAAATATACCCGGCGAGAATCTGACACCATTAGATGTTGTAAAATTCACAGCGGCATACGCCACTTTCATGCTGCCACACTCAAAATCAAAAAAGATTGTGATTGGCCGTGATGGCCGAATGAGCGGAGACATGGTGAGTAAATTATGCGCACAGACTCTTATTTCGATGGGTTTTAATGTGGTAGATCTGGGAATCACCACCACCCCCACTGTGGAAATCGCAGTAACATCTGAAAAGGCTGACGGAGGTATAATTCTTACTGCAAGCCATAATCCTAAAGAATGGAATGCACTGAAGTTGCTGAACGACAAAGGCGAGTTTATCGATGCGGAGGCAGGACAGGCTATCCTCGATATTGCTATGAAAGAAGAGTTCGTTTTTGCATCAGTAGATCAATTGGGCAGGTACACTTCGGATAGTTCATATCTCCAAAAACACATAGAGGCCATACTAAACTACCCACTTGTCGATAAGGAAGCCATTGCAGGGAAGAATTTTAATATTGTTGTTGATGGTATCAATAGTTCAGGATCGTTATATGTACCCGAACTGCTCAAAGCCCTTGGAGTTGCCAATATCCATGTAATAAACGAAGATATTACAGGCAATTTCGCACACAACCCCGAACCACTGCCTCAGCACCTTACGGAATTAAGTAAGGAGGTGGTGAGCCGGAAAGCGCATCTTGGAATCGCTGTAGATCCCGATGTGGACAGGCTTTGCTTCGTGAACGAAGATGGCAAATTGTTCGGAGAAGAATATACACTGGTGGCGGTAGCCGACTATATACTTTCTCAAAGAAAAGGGAATACGGTAAGTAACATGTCCTCCACAAAAAGCCTGAAGGAGCTTACCCTCAGCAAAGGCGGTACCTACTATCCCAGCGCAGTCGGAGAGGTAAATGTGGTGAAGAAGATGAAAGAAGTGAAAGCAGTAATCGGAGGAGAAGGCAATGGCGGAATTATTGTCCCCGACTTTCACTATGGCCGTGATGCTTTGATAGGTATAGGACTTTTTCTGACTCATCTGGCCCGATCCGGAAAAAGTATGAGTCAGTTACGTGCACAATATCCCGACTATTATATTTCAAAAAATAAAGCCGAGCTCAATCCTGCCACCGATGTGAAAGCGCTCCTTAGCAAATTGACTGAAAAATATAAAAATAATCCTGTCAATACTGAAGATGGATTGAAAATTGAGTTTGGTGATGACTGGGTACATGTTCGTGCAAGTAACACAGAACCGATTCTGAGGATTTATTCAGAAAGTTCTTTTCAAACTACTGCCGAGAATATCGCCAACAGAATCATCCGGGACATTCACGAGATCAGCACACAGTGATTGAACAGAAAGCACAATCACACATGGAGAGAATTTATTTTGACAATGCAGCCACAACGGCTTTAGCCCCTGAAGTCTTTGAAGCCATGAAACCATATTTCATGGAAAAGTTTGGAAACCCATCGTCCATACACAGCTACGGCCGGGAGGTAAGGCTTGCCATCGAAAATGCCAGGAAATCAGTCGCCTCAATTATTAATGCAAGACCTTCGGATATTATTTTCACCAGTGGAGGCACAGAGAGTACAAACACCGCCTTACACGCAGCAGTGGAAGGGCTCGGTTGCAAGACAATCATCACCTCACCAATAGAGCATCATGCCACACTGCACACAGCAGACTATCTGCAGAAATCGGGTAAGGCAACCGTAAGGTATGTCAGACTGGATCAACACGGCAGCATCGACCTGAATGATCTTGAAAAACTACTGCAGGAAAGCACAGGCCGGTGTGTAGTCACCCTAATGCACGGAAATAATGAAACGGGATTTGTAACCGACATCGAAGCAGTGGGCTTACTCTGTGAAAGATACAATGCTGTATTTCACTCGGATATAGTACAGACCCTCGCGCACTACCCCATCGACGTAAAGAAACTTCGTACCCATTTTCTGAGTGCTACCTGCCACAAGTTTCACGGTCCTAAAGGCACAGGGCTTTTATATGCAGACCATAATCTGAAGATGGAGCCTTTTATACACGGTGGTGGCCAGGAAAGGAATATGAGAGCCGGTACAGAAAACATCTATGGGATCATAGGATTTGCAAAAGCGCTGGAACTGGCAGTTGCATCACGCGAAAAGACAGTCGCACAAATAGGCCAACTCAGAAATCATTTTGCCAGCCGGTTACGCGATGAATTTCCGGATATCACTTTCAATAACCCCCTCGGGCATGAATCACTCATAAACATCCTGAGCATAGGCTTCCCTAAAACCGAACATTCTGAAATGTTGCTGTTCAATCTCGACATTCATAATATTTGTGTGAGTGGTGGAAGTGCCTGCTCGTCCGGTGCACAAACCGGTAGTCACGTCATTCAGGCACTGCATCCGGGCTCTGATCAGGTTACGGTGCGCTTTTCGTTTAGCAGATACAATACTATCGAAGAGGCAGACAGGACTATCGAAGTGTTGAAAAGCATATTGTAACAATGAGTAATCAGCCCCCTGTTTTTCTGCCCGGCATCCGGAGCAGGCTTTACACTAGGCGCTCATACATATACATCCTCAATAAATAAATACGATTCCTTATCTCCTGAATCAATAAAAACAGACAGGATATCAAACTGAATCTTCTTCCATTCAGGATGCTGGTATTGGAACTCTTCTGCTGCGGCCATTACATTGAGTAGTTTCTTCCTGCTTACTCCTTCTTCAGGATAACCATACTTTTCGGTTCTTCTGGTCTTTACCTCCACAAAATGCACCACATCCTGAAGAGAGGCAATAATATCTACCTCCCAATGCTTGTGCCTCCAGTTTCTGTGCAGAATGGTAAACCCCTTTTTGTTGAGAAAATCGACAGCCAGATGCTCTCCCAACTTTCCTGTAGATATGTGACGGGCCATACTGAAAAGTAGAAAGTTTTACTCATATAAAAAATTGTACATGAACGGGATAGTGGTAATACCGGAAACATTAAGCTCCATATTAATCTGTTAAGAAAATCTGAAATAAATAATTCGATGGGTCTTTTCCGCACGCTGGTGCGTCATGTATTTGTCAGTTGTGTCAATTAAGATGCAATTGATTGTCAACTTTAGTTATTAATTAGTGTTCAATAGGTATTTATAAAGTAAATTTGCAATCGTTCAACAATCAAAAAAAATAAATAATGAAAAAGCTATTCTTTGTTGCATTAATGGTTTTCAGCGCTAATGCTCTTCTTGCTCAGATGGTAAAAAATCCTGTCTCCTGGAACAGTAACGTAAAGAAAATTGCTGACAAGACTTACGAAATAGTTTTAACTGCAAATATTGAAGACGGCTGGCACATGTACTCTCAATCTACACCTTCAGGTGGCCCTATTCCTACCAAGGTTACTTTTACAAAGAGTCCATTAGTTACTACTGAAGGAGCTACAAAAGAAATCGGCAAGCTTGAACAGCGTTTTGAACCTCTTTTTGGCGTGGACGTAAAACAATATTCTAACAGGGTTCAGTTTTCGCAGGTAGTCAAAACAAAGGCAAACGTTAAGACCTCAATCGATGTTGCAGTACAATTTATGGTATGTGATGATCACCAATGCCTTCCGCCATCCACACACAAACTGACTGTAGCACTTAAATAAAAACTAACTATTGATGAATTTCAGGTCAAGGTTTTTCAGAGCTGCTGCTCTGGTAATTCTGTCATTAATTTCTTTTCAGACAAGTCTTTTTTCGCAAAACCGGGAACCGGTTAAAATCACGTTTGATACAGAGCGCATCAATGACAGCACCGTCAACCTGAACATACACGCTAAGATAGCTCCGGGAATCAGGCTGTTTGGCCTGAAAACCGGTGAAGAAGACCTGGTTTATTCTTCTATCCGGTTCGACTCTTCCTTAAAAAACAAAATAAAGGCAGCCCCCACTTTTACAGGTAGCATACAGAAAGAAACAGACCCCATCCTTGAAAGTCCCACACAATTTTTCACCGACTCCGTTGTGTGGCACCAACCGATTCATGCAATGTTGGCTGACAGTTTTCTGGTTACAGGAAATTTAAGCTACATGTATAAGGATGGAGAAGAGTTTCCTTCAAAAGAAGAGGGATTTCAGGAATTTGTCCTGCCTTCTTCCCCTATCAACTCTACTACCATAGAATCTACAGATGAGGTAAGCACTACCGTGGGAAATGTCGGTCGCCTTTCTACTTTAAAAATCTTCCTTCTCGGTTTTCTGGGTGGATTGATCGCATTAATCACACCCTGCGTGTATTCCATGATACCTATAACCGTGAGTTTCTTTACCAAAAGAAGTGCCACTCCTCAGCAGGGTATCAGAAACGCAATAAGTTATGCCCTGTCCATTATTTTCATCTTCACACTACTTGGATTTCTCATTACAGTCATATTTGGGCCTGATGCGCTGAATGTATTATCTACCAACTGGATTGCCAATCTGGTATTCTTTGCAATCTTTCTGGTATTCGGGATTTCGTTTCTCGGGGCATTCGATATTTCACTTCCCAGTTCATTCGCCAACAAAGTGGATAGCAAATCGGGCACCACGAGTTACCTGGGGATATTCTTCATGGCTTTAACACTGGTAGTCGTTTCATTCTCCTGCACAGGGCCTATTATTGGCAACCTTTTGGTTTTAGCAGCAAGAGGCAGCTACTTCGGCCCACTCATGGGCATGTTTGGTTTCTCGCTGGCACTCGGCCTTCCATTTGCACTCTTCGCCTTCTTCCCGAGCAAGCTTAATATCCTTGGCAAATCAGGCGGATGGCTAAATGCCGTGAAAGTAACACTGGGATTCCTGGAGTTGGCGCTGGCACTTAAGTTCCTCTCCAATGCTGACCTGGCAATGGGTTGGAGAATCCTCGACCGCGAAGTATTCATTGTACTCTGGGTTGTAATCTTCCTGCTTCTCGGCTTTTATCTGCTGGGCAAGCTGAGATTTCATCATGACGACGAACTTCCGAAGAATGACTTTGGAATTCCCTATATCAGCATACCGCGATTGTTCCTTTCTATCATTTCCTTCGCATTTGCATTATATATGATTCCCGGCCTCTGGGGTGCTCCACTGAAAAAGATTTCAGCCTTCGTGCCTCCGATGGGTACACAAGACTTTAATATCACTTCAGGAGGTATGGTGGCGCAAAGCAGCACATCAGGCGAAGAGGCACTTCCTCATCCTGAAAAATATTACGAACGGATGAAAATGTACGAGCCTGCCGTAGTGGTAAAATATGGGATGACAACCTATTTTGATTACGATGAGGCTCTGGCAGTAGCACGAAAACTCAAGAAGCCATTGATGCTCGATTTCACAGGGGTAAACTGTGTAAACTGCCGCGAGATGGAGGGTAAAGTGTGGATCGACCCGGAAATAATGAAACGCCTGAAAAATGATTTCATTATCGCTTCTTTGTATGTAGATGTGCACAGTGTGTATATTCCCAAAGAAGATCAATATTATTCGGAAGCGCTGAAGAAGACAGTGAAAACCCTCGGTGAAAAAAATACAGATCTTCAGATCTCCACATATAATGCGAACACTCAGCCTTACTACTTCTTTCTGGACGCTAACGAAAAAAGGCTGATTCCTGAAGGCTACGGATACGACCCCAGTGTAGAAAAATTCAAGAACTTACTGGATGAAGCGTTGAAGAATTACAAAGCGTCAGGCTCCTGAAAACTCGCAGGAACCCATTCACTTTCGCGCACCGGCATTCAGTTAATTTCGTAATATGAAACTGAAAACCGTAGTATGCTGCCTGGCAGCATTATGTATGCTGAAAAATGCCTATGGTTTCAAATACATGTATGTGACACAAGCCGGCTATACCTGCCACCTGGCAAATCCTGCAATTCAGGATACCGTCTTGCCTGAACCAATTGGAAGTACGCATCAATCTATAACGTCCGATGGAGAAGACACTCTGGCCAATTCCCCAAAATACTATACACAGATTAAACAGTACCTGCCTGAGGTAATGTTGAAAAACAATTTGAAAATTTATCCGGATTATGACGAAGCCCTGGCCGCTTCAAGGAAATTCAGAAAGCCACTGATGCTCCACTTCACCGCCATATATAGCATCAACTGCCGCATCATGGAGGCCAAAGTCTGGGCTGCCCCGGAAATCATACAAATCCTAAAAGACAGTTTTATCATCGCACCACTATTTGTGGATGCTCACGACGTGTATATCCCGGAGAATGAGCGGTATTATTCAAGCGCATTAAACCGGAAGGTGAATACGCCTGGCGAAAGGAATAGCGCCCTGCAGATTTCAAACTATGATACAAACGCCCAGCCCTATACTTACTTCCTGAATATAGACGGAAAAAAGCTAATTCCTGAAGGGTATGGTTTTGACGAAAGCGTAGAAAAATTCCGGAAAATATTAGAGAAGGCATTAATAAAATACCATAAACTCCACTCGTAACATTTTCGCAAAATGCTTCTTAAAATATCCTATATTGACACACTTTTATCTAAATTTCTTATACAATAATGAAACTAAAAACATTGGTACTATTTGCAGTTGCGTTTAGCACTGTAAATAGCTTTGCACAACGACGAAACCCGGGCGGACCGCCGCCTCAGCAGGCGACAGCCTCGGCAAATGGAGCAGTCCGAGACACTACTCAGCCCCGACCGGCTGCTAAATCCACTGAACCCAAGCCATTTGAAAGTGTCATCACAGACAAAGCGGTGACACAATCAGGATTTATCACCGTCCATAAAGTGGGCGAAAACTATTATTGGGAAATACCTGACTCCATCATGGATCGGGATATCCTTGTGGTAAACAGAATATCAAAAGCACCCGCAGGCGCGAAATCCGGATTCTTCGGATATGGCGGCGACCAGATTGGGAGCAGCGTAATCCAGTTTGCCAAAGGCCCTAATCACAAAGTGTATATCAAGACGATTTCTTTCGCTGAATCTGCGTCAGACTCTTCTGCCAACGGCATGTACAATTCGTTAAAGAACAGTAACCTGCAGCCACTTGAAGCGAGCTTCGACATTGCAGCTTATTCAAAGAACAAGAAAGGGGCTGTCCTGGATATCACCAAATATATTAATGGTGACAATGATGTACTCTTCTTTAACAGCAGAATGAAGAGGTCTCAGGGGCTCACCCAGCTACAGGCAGACCGTTCTTATGTAATCGGAGTAAAAGCATTTCCAATGAATGTGGAAATCCAGACTCTGAAAACTTACATGAAATCACCCACTACCCAGGGACAACAATCGGCCGGCCCTCAGTCACAGGCCACTCCTTCACCGGCTACTTATGAACTTAACAGTTCCATGGTGCTGCTTCCAAAAGAACCCATGAAGGCCAGATACTTCGATCCCCGTGTAGGATACTTTGCTACTTCTACTACAGACTTCGATGCCAACCCACAGGGAGTAAAGCGCCTCGTAAAAGCTGTAAGATGGAGACTGGAGCCTAAAGACGAAGACCTCGAGAAATACAAGAGAGGTGAACTGGTGGAGCCTAAGAAACAGATTGTATATTATATCGATCCTAATACTCCAAAAAAATGGGTTCCATATCTGATTGCCGGTATCAACGACTGGCAGAAAGCTTTTGAGCAGGCCGGGTTCAAAAATGCAATCGTAGGTAAGGAAGCTCCGGTGGACGATCCTTCATGGAGTCTGGAAGATGCAAGGCATTCTGCGATTGTGTATAAACCATCTTCAGTAGCCAATGCCAGCGGTCCTAATGTGAACGATCCAAGAAGCGGAGAGATTATCGAGAGCCACATTAACTGGTATCACAATGTAATGGAACTGGTTCGCAACTGGTACTTCATTCAGGCTGCTGTAATCGACCCTCGTGCTCAAAGAATGGAATTCAGCGACGAACTTATGGGCGATCTTATCCGCTTTGTATCCTCTCATGAAGTAGGCCATACACTCGGACTGAGACATAACTACGGATCATCATCCACTATTCCGGTTGAAAAACTCAGGGATAAAAGCTGGCTTGCCCAACACGGGCACACGCCATCCATTATGGACTATGCGCGATTCAACTATGTAGCCCAACCGGAAGATGGAATCGATAAGACAGGCATCTACCCCAGAATCGGCGAGTATGATAAATGGGCTATTCAGTGGGGATATACTTACCTGCCCCAGTTTAAGACAGCAGATGAGGAAACAGCCTATCTTAACAAACTGGTTATAGACAGCCTGTCATCAAACCCACGCTTGTTTTTCGGAACAGAAACAGACCCCAACGATCCGCGTAATCAAAATGAGGACCTGGGCAACAACTCTATGACAGCAAGTGCCTACGGCATAAAGAACCTGCAAAGGATTATGCCCAACATCCTGAAATGGACCACCGTTCCAAATGAGAACTACGATAATGCTGCTACCATTTACAGAGAACTTGTTTCACAATTCAGAAGATACATTGGCCATGTGGCCAAGAATGTGGGCGGACTTGAAACCACTCCATCGGTTGTAGAACAAAAAACTCCTGTATATGTGGTTACATCCAAACAAAAACAAAAGGATGCAATCAAATTCCTGCAGGACCAGGTATTCACCACTCCCAAATGGTTAATCGACAATAAACTGTATGCACTTATCGGTATGAACCAGGTAAACACCATCACAGGGTTACAAAAGGCTGCACTGGGAAGTTTGCTTAGTACCCGTACACTGAACAATCTTGTACAGTCTGAAATGTTTGATCCGGCAGGAGCTTATACACTTACCAGCATGCTATCTGACCTGAAATCAGGTATCTGGAGCGAGTTGAGATCAAATCAACCTATTGACGTGTACAGAAGAAATCTGCAGAAAGCTTATGTTGAAAGTCTGGTATCGCTAATCAAGCCGCCAAAGCCTGCTGCTACAACTCAGCAGAGTCCATTTGCCCAGGCTCAGGCACAGACTACCTCAATAAAGGATAATGATGTTTTGTCAACCCTCAAAGGGCATGCAAGAACACTGCTTGCAGAGGTAAAGGCAGCCACTCCGGGAGCCCGCGACAATGCGTCCAAACTGCATTTGCAGGATATCGCTGACAGATTGAGAGATGGATTGGATCCTTCAATCCAGTAATCATACGATCATTTAAGTATAAGAAAGCCGTGGTAAAAAAACCACGGCTTTTTTGATACTTTGACATTATAGTTCTTTCACATCATGTTATAAACCAAATACTCATACGTAATAAATGCAGATAGGCTGGCCACATACTTCTGAAAAGAATGGCAACCTTATTTTACAGATTCAAAAACCAGGTATCCCCACTCAGGAAGAAAAAAATCTGTTTCTCCGGCAAACTCAATCACTGCACCATCAAACATATTCTTATACGTTCCATTGACCCCATTGATCCTGAAATGTGTACCATTGCCAGAGCAATTAAGTACCGCAAGCACAGAATCATCTTCCTTTTTTCTAAGAAATGAAAAGACATTACCATCCTGTAATGAAGACACAATAGTAGTACGCACCTCCTCATCTCCGGCTCTCAGAGAGGAATGCCGCCTGCGCAGTGCGAGCAAAGATTTATAGAAATCGTGCAGCTCGAATTTTCCGGCCCACTCTATCGGGTCTCTGTCAAAGAATTTCAGGCGTTTAAAATTGGGCATCTCCTGTCCTGAATAAATCATAGGCAGGCCATTCCAGAGGCATGTAAAAACCGCAAACAACCGGGCGGCGTCTCCATACTTTTCATACTCAGTTCCGTTCCAGCTATTCTCATCATGGTTAGAGGTAAAATACATTCTGAAGGCTGATGAAGGGAATTGCACATCAGAACTATATAGGATTTCCAGCAGTTGAATAAGGTTAATCTTTCCATGGTAGAAATCCTCTGAACCATGCATCCATTTCCAGGTGTAGGTAGCATCAAAGGCCTGGTGATAATCGGGCTCCTCACATTCTGCAAGCCAGAACAGTCCTGCCTTTTGTGCATCCAGTTTCTCTCTTGCCTGAATCCAGAACTCCAGAGGCACCAGATGTGCCATGTCGCATCGGAATCCATCAATATCAACCTCTGAAATCCAGAAGTGCATCGCATCTGTCAGAGCGTCCCACACTCCCCTTTTCTCAAAATTTAACTGAGCGACATCATCCCATCCGTGCGGATGCAGAATACTTCCGTCAGGATTATATACATAATACTCAGGGTGTGCATCAATCCAGGGGTGGTCGTTCGCACTGTGGTTGGCTACAAAGTCCATTATCACTTTAAATCCCTGTGTATGAGCCTCTGCTACTAATGACTTAAAGTCGGCAATGGTGCCAAATTCCGGATTCACTCCTTTATAGTCCCTGATCGAATAATAACTACCAAGTGCTCCATGCCTGTCCTTTATTCCAATAGGATAGGTTGGCATAAACCATAATACTTCAACTCCCATATCCCGCAATCTGGGAAGATGTGCAGCAAATGCTTTGAAAGTGCCTTCAGGAGTGTATTGTCTGAGGTTGACTTCATATATATTCGTGGCATAGGTCCAATCTGCAGGATGAAATTTCTTCTTCACTTGTTACGAATGTTTCAATTCATTGTAAAAATAACCAATTCCGTGCCGTTACTGCTTCCAATCTATACTGATTGTTACCTTTGCGATGTATTCTTTTATCGCGATCTGAAAGTATGATACCGCCATCTTCCTCAAACATTTCCAAAATACACACGGATCAAAGATATCTGGATGGGCTCTTAACCC
>JACFNA010000001.1:7770-20704 GCA_019455085.1 Chitinophagaceae bacterium | reverse complement strand
CGTGGATATCATCACCGAAATCTATTCCAGGTTTTCAAAAAAAATCAGGTCATTCATCATGCAACATGGTGGTACCAGCGCTGACGCTGCTGATATTTTCGGGGAAGTATTGACAGCACTATATCTCCAGTCAAAATACAAGAACCTGAAATTAGTCACCTCCTTCGAGAGTGTATTCGTGCCGCTGTGCAGGAGAAGGTGGGTTCAAAAATCAGGAATACGACCCGCTGTCCAAATGGAGCCTTCGAAACAAACGCCGGAGGAGGAAATGGTAACCCGGATCGAAAACGAAACTGTGCAATCGGAAATCCTTTTTCAAACCCTTAAGAAAATGGAAGATCCCTGTAAAGAAATTATTGAAACAGTTCTTTCAGGTGGCGACCAGCAACTACTTGCCGTGAAACTGAGAATTTCAGCCGACTATCTCAAACAAAAAAAAGCTGATTGCCTCATCAGACTAATCAATACCTCGGGAATCCGGATATGAAATACAATCTCACACATATTGCCAGATATGCTGAAGGCGCGATGGGAGAAAAAGAAAGAGGCTACTTCGAAAACGCATTGGCCATAGATCCTCATCTCAGAACAGGGCTGGAACAATATCTCAGAATCAAAGCCTCATTACGGATGGCCATTATGAAAGATCCACAAACGGAAATACTACAGGAAACAATCAGCAGCCTAAATAAAAAATATTTCCAAAACACCTCTTCGATACTTTCCTTCCTTCATAATATTTTCAGAAAAAGGAAGCATGCCTGAAACCAGCATCTTTGCTTAATCGAAAAGCACCTTTACTTTTACTGAGGGCAGGTTGTTGAGAAAATCCATAAGCTCCGTATTCATTGTAAGGCCATATTTATCGCTCAGGAAAGAAATCTGGTAGGCAGACTGATCGTCAAAAATATTTAACACGAAAGGAATCTTTCCGCGATACTTCTTCATATTCTTTTCCATAAAATCCACTACATCCATTGTGAGGTCGCCCGCCCGCATGGTCAGTTCAAGTTTCTTAGTATGCTTAGCAGCCAGGGAGTCGAGCAGGAGCACATCCTGCACCTGAAAGTTGTATTCCTCCTTATCAAATCGCTTCCTGAATGCTCCTTTAACATATACCACCATTCCCGGTTCAAGTAATGGGCTGAACCGCAGATAATCCTCCTTAAAAAGTGAAAATTCTATATTCCCATCATAATCTTCTATCTGGAAAGTGCCATACTTAGTACCCCGCTTTGAAATCCTGTGATTTGCCCTGCTCACCAGACCTGCAAACCGGATAGTACCACCTTCACTCTTTTTCAGCAGGAGTTGTTCCTTGTAGTTCAGCACATCTTTTAGTGTGAGCGTATCAAAATGTTTCAACTCAAATTTAAAATTGTCCAGTGGGTGCCCGCTCAGATAAAGGCCTATTACTTCTTTCTCTTTCTCCAGCCGTTCTATGAGTGACCAGGGATCACAATGGGGTATTTTGGGCGGCACCAGCATATCTAAATGCATATCGCCAAACAATGTCTGGGTATTGCCTTTTGACTGCACCTGAAATTCATTACCAAACCTGATAATTTTTTCCAGCGTATTCATATTTTCACCGGGCGCCATGTAGAAGAACGTAGATCGGTGCATTCCTTCAAAATTATCAAAGCATCCGGCAGTGGCAAGAGACTCAATTGATTTCTTATTTACAGCCCGCTGATTTACCCTCTTGACCAAATCAAATATATCAGTGTATTCACCATGCGCTGTACGCTCCTCTATAATGTTTATGATAGCTGCTTCACCTACTCCTTTTATACCGGATAGCCCTATACGTATTTCTCCTTTCTTATTTACTGCAAATCCTTGTTCAGACTCGTTGATATCCGGCCCCAGCACTTTGATGTTCATAGCCTGACACTCTTCCATAAGGAAAGATATTTTATCCGTACTGCCTGCATGATTGAGCAGTGCAGCCATATATTCACTTGGATAATGAGCTTTGAGATAGGCTGTCTGATATGCCAGGTAAGCATAGCATGTGGAGTGCGACTTATTGAAGGCATACTCCGCAAATGCTTCCCAATCACTCCATATCTTATCCAACACTTCTACTGCGTGTCCATTCTTCACACCTCCTTCGAGAAACTGCACCTTCATCTTATCCAGAATCTTGCGTTTCTTCTTACCCATAGCCTTCCTCAACTCATCTGCATCTGTACGGTTAAAGCCTCCCAACTTCTGACTCAACAACATCACCTGCTCCTGATACACCGTCACACCATAGGTCTCTTTCAGATATTCCTCCATCTCAGGCAGATCATACACTATCTCTTCCTTTCCATGCTTTCTTTCGATATAGTTAGGAATATACTTTATGGGGCCGGGTCTATAAAGCGCATTCATAGCTATCAGGTCCTCAAACTTATCAGGCTTCAGCTCTTTCAGGTTTTTTTGCATTCCCACACTTTCAAACTGGAATATTCCGTTTGTCTCTCCGCGTTGAAAAAGCTCAAAGGTAGTGACATCATCAAGAGGCAATGTATCCAGATTAATTTCTACCCCATGATTATTTTTGATCAGGCGGAGTGCTGTTTTAAGAATGCTGAGTGTGCGCAAACCCAAAAAATCCATCTTGATTACACCTGCACTTTCAATATCAGTTCCTTCGATCTGGGTCAGCCATAGGTCTGATTCCTTTGAGGTAGCCACAGGAATCAGTGTCATCAGGTCAGCAGGTGCAATGATTACCGCTGAAGCATGCACACCTGTATTTCTGATAGAGCCTTCCAGCATCTCTGCTTCATGAAGCACCTCTGACTGTAACCCCTCGCTATTATATATTTCTCTGAGTTGAAGAATATTGCCCAGATCATCTCCTGAAAATCCTTCTGCCTGGAGTGATTCCGCTCCTGATATAGGCAGATGCAATATTTTTTTCAGTTGTGTACCCGGTTTCTCAGGCACCAGCTTAGAAAGGGCATTGCTCTCAGCCAGTGGAAGGTCTAACACTCTTGCTACATCTTTGATACTACTCTTTGCCGCCATGGTGCCATAGGTAATGATTTGTGCCACCTGATTTTTACCATATTTCTCCACCACATAGTCCAGCACTTTCTGACGACCTTCATCATCAAAGTCAGTATCGATATCCGGCATAGACTTTCTGCCTTCGTTCAGGAACCTTTCAAAAAGCAGGTCGTACTTGATAGGGTCTATATTAGTGATCCCTATACAATAGGCAACCACAGAACCTGCTGCTGAACCCCTTCCAGGCCCTACGAATACCCCCATGTTTTTTCCTGCATTCACAAAATCACTCACAATCAGAAAGTATCCGGCAAATCCCATAGTACGGATGGTGAATAGCTCTGAATTAATCCGCTCCTCTATCCGCGGCGTCATCTCGGTATAACGTGCATGCGCTCCCTTCCATGTAAGGTGAGCCAGATAGTCGTCCTGGGAAGCAAACTCCGATGGCACCTGAAAATAAGGTAACAGGATATCATGAAACAAATTGAGTGTATCGATCTTCCCAATTACCTCATTCGTATTATCAATGGCTTCAGGAAGATCATGAAACACCTCAATCATTTCGGAGGTCTTCTTCAGATAAAATTCATTGTTGGGAAACGCAAACCGCTTATTCCTGCCTGAGACATCGTCATCGACTGCGCTTATTTTTTCATCTGACTGCAATGAACCCGTATTTATACACAAAAGGATATCGTGGGCATTGGCATCCTCCTCATTTACGTAGTGAGAATCGTTAGTCGCAATAACCTTTACATTATATTTCTTAGCGAACTTGAGCAATACATTATTTACCAAATCCTGCTCCGGAAGTCCGTGCCTCTGCAATTCCACATAGAAATCTTCCTGAAAAATATTCAGCCACCACTTAAATTCGTTCTCCGCTTCCTCTTCTCCTGCATTCAAAATCAATTGCGGTATGGTAGCCCCTATACAACAGGTACTGGCAATAAGTCCTTCATGATATTTATGAATTAATTCTTTATCGATCCGTGGATATTTTGAATACATACCCTCGATAAACCCGAGGGAAGTCAGCTTAATCAGATTCTTATACCCTGCCTCATTTTTTGCCAGCAGAATCTGATGATGTCGTGGATCACGCGCTCCCTTGGTGAACTGCTTCTGATGCCTGTTCTCTGTAATGTAAAATTCACAACCGACGATTGGTTTCACCTTGAGCGAACCATCCGGATTCTTCAGTGTATGCGCATGCTTCACAAACTCAAATACCCCAAACATGTTACCATGATCGCTGATGGCCAGTGCCGGCATACCATCTTCAATAGCCTTTGTATAAAGGTTGCTTATCGAGGCGGCACCATCCAGCAGTGAGTACTGTGTATGCACATGCAAATGTGAAAATTTCATAGACCGGAAAATTTTAGGGCGGATATCAAATATCGCAAAAATGACCGTAAGAAAAGGTGAAAACAGGAATGATAATTATGCAGAATTGTTAATAAACCCTGTGGACAAATCGCAGAGATATTGCGGGCAAAGCTTTTCAGCCGATTGACAATGCCATCATATCTGCCTTTTTCTTCCGGGGGAATTTATCTTTCCTTTTCCATCAGATAAATCTTCGAACGGCTCTGCCACCCCGCTTCGCTTTTGTATGTGGTGAAATATACCTTCAAATCGGCTTCGCTTTTCCATTCTGTGAAGAATATCTTCCGGTCAGCCTCGGACTTCCAGTCTGTAAAAAACCAGATTCCCTTATTCTTTACAGCTTCAGATTTCCACTTCGTGACATACACAATCAAATCGGCCTCACTCTTCCATTTGGTTTTTATCACTTTTACATCAGCTTCCGATTAAAAATCTGTCACATATACTAGTTGTGCCTTTACACCGGCAAAACTCAAAATCAGAAATATGAAAAAAAACGATCTCATCAAGACTATTTAAAGTATAGCATCAAGGTACAAAAGGTAATAGCTTTCACCAAATCAGCCCCATTGCTCACTCATCATATTTTTGGCAGCGTCCCGACAAAAAAATGTAATTTTCCATCTTCCAAAACAATTTTCTCATTCAACATGAAACCATATATTCTGATAGTATTTACTATCCTGTTTGCTTCCTGCAGTTCAAAGACAGAGATTGACCTGCTTATCTTTAACGGAACCGTTTATACCGTAAACGACGCTTACGCAGTAGCAGAGGCGGTAGCTGTCGACAAAGGAAAGATAGTAGAGGTGGGAACTACAGAAGTGCTTCAGAAAAAGTATAAGGCAAAAAAATCAATTAATGCGGAAGGCCATGCAGTATATCCGGGATTTATAGATGCCCATGCTCATTTTCTGAACTATGGGCTCTCCCTCGCGTCTGTCGACCTGGTAGGAACCAGGAGTTGGGAGGAGGCTGTGGCGCGCGTTAAGGAATTCGCAAAGAATTCAGAGGCCACATGGATTACAGGCCGGGGATGGGACCAGAACGACTGGGAAGTGAAGTCATTCCCTGATAACAAGCTGCTCAATGAAGCATTCCCTGACCGTCCTGTATATCTTACCAGAATAGATGGCCATGCTGCCATCGCCAACCAGAAAGCCTTTGACCTGGCAGGGGTTACTGCGGGCGATAAGATAGACGGAGGTGTGGTAGAGACCAAAGATGGAAAGCTGACAGGCATTCTTATAGACAATGCAGAATCACTTGTAGGACGAGCTATTCCGGAGCCTACAATTGAAGAAATGACCCAATCGCTCGATAAAGCCGAAGCTAATTGCTTTGCCCAGGGCCTCACCCAGATACATGAATGTGGAATTTCGTTCAAAGACGCGTTGCTGATCGACTCACTCCAAAAGGCAGAAAAGATAAAAATGAAATTTTACACGCTGCTGAGCGATAATCCTGCCAATATGGAATGGTTATTTGCCAAAGGAAAGGTGAAGACAGAGCGTATGAGTATTCGTGGATTTAAAGTATTTGCAGACGGAGCACTTGGCAGCCGCGGAGCCTGCTTATTGCGCCCCTATTCAGATCAGCCGGGATGGTACGGATTTCTGCTCAGCCCCCGCAGCCACTTTGATTCAGTGGCCAGGGTAATTTATGAACATGGCATGCAGATGTGTACCCATGCTATCGGAGATTCAGGCAACCGGACAATCCTTACTACATACGCTAAATATCTTAATGGGAAAAACGACCTGAGATGGAGGATAGAGCATTCGCAGGTTATAAACAAAGACGACTTTCATTATTTTTCGGACAACAGTGTGATACCTTCTGTGCAACCCACACACGCCACCTCCGATATGTACTGGGCAGCAGACAGGCTCGGCCCGGAAAGAATAAAATATGCCTACGCCAATAAATTACTCCTACAGCAAAATGGCTGGCTGGCATTGGGCACTGATTTCCCGGTGGAAGATATATCTCCTTTCAAGACCTTTTATGCCGCCGTATTCCGCCAGGATGCAGAAGGCTATCCGGCAGGAGGTTTTGAACCGGAAAACGCACTTTCAAGGGAAGAAGCAATCCGTGGTATGACCATCTGGGCTGCAAAGGCCGGATTCCAGGAAGATGAAAAAGGAAGCCTGGAAAAAGGTAAATATGCAGATATTGTCATCCTTGATAAAGATCTGATGAAAGTACCGGAAAAAGAGGTGCTTCAAACCAAAGTACTCACTACTATTATCAATGGTGAGGTAGTGTATGAACGCAGGTAGTAGCCCACAAAAAAACTTATTAAGAGGAAACCTGAATATCTGTAAAGCGCTTTTCGTTCATGCACAACGTCAGTATCGCCTGACTCGCCCTTACCTATAAACAGCATGGGAATGGACGAAAGTAATTATCTTCTCCTTATCATGAATACAGAAGGTACCGGCCTTTGCACACCTTTTGAAGAAGGGGTATTCACTTCCTTTCCATTTACAAGCATGGTAGTGCTGCCACCCCCATCCAGATTGAGCGCTTCCACACACCCCAGCTCTTTCATAAAATTGGCTACATCTGTCAGGGTAAGCCCCGCCGCAGTTTCTGTTCGTCCTTCGCAGACAAATACAATTATCCTGTTGTCCCTGGTATATCCGATTGCTGTACGCGGATGGCGATCACCAATCGCTTTTCCCGCAAACTTACGTTCCTGATTATTCGTAATATTTACCTCTCCGTTCTGCAGCAACACCGGCCCTCCTCCTACTGCAGTCTGCACCTTCCATCTGGAGAACTTACGACCATCTGCTTTTAACAGATAACACTTCTTCAGGCTGCTATCCGAAGTAAGGATATAGTTGACAGGCTTCTGGCTTGCAAACACCTTCTGAGAACCGGAGGCAGTGTGCACCCATGCAATATCCGGCCTGCCTGAGCGGGTGATTCCGAACGTACCAATAAATGGATAAATGTACTTACCACTGTCCGCCCCTTTTGCAGCTAACCTTCCCGGATCACGGCTTACCACCTTCCCGTCTTTCACAACCAGATTCAGATTCTCATTAGTAGCGAATGAGAAAAAACACGCATTCACAATCAGTAAGGGATTATTGTCTTTCCTGAAATATTGATCGGGAGTAAGCCTCCTGCCCCTGGATGTATCCACAGTAAATTGCAACTCCTTATCACCCATGTCTGCAATGGCATAATACATTACATTAGGTTTACCTTCAATCCTGTCGGTCGATTTGTACACATGGAAAGAGGGCGGCAAGTTGCCGTATTGCTCATCTATCGATACCCAGTGGGTCTGTGCCTGTAACTGTCCGGATACCATTAATAGCAGAATGAAGGGAAGGAGTGATTTCATTATTTTCTTTTCCCGAAGATAAGCGCTACATAAGCATTGAAGAAAAAGCTCTTTTGCTTTGCGTCCACCATTTGCGGAATTGCTTTAGTGTAATACTCCACATTCACACCAGTTTCCAAAGCTGAAATCATTTCATTGAATCGACCGTAGTCAAATCTGACTGCAGCCTTCGCATAGGCGCCCGGTGTAATCTTCATGTCTCCCCACCCGGTACTGAATGAAGGGCCTCCGACAGGACGATATAGAAAATCAAATCTATCTGCCTCTGAGTATTTTATGTATTCGATATCAAAATTGCGCTCTACCTGCACCAAATATGGGCGAAGCAATGCGGCAGATAACCCTCCGCCCGCATTAGCTGTAACCGAGACACCATTTTTATTAGACTTATTTCCCAACAAAAACTGTTGCTGAACCCCTATCTTTAATGGATAAACGTAATTAATCTTACCATAAATCAGGGGTGTGGAGTATGGATACGCACCACTCAGCTTTTCTTCTCTCTTGTCTTTGCGCTCTGACAGGGATACCTGAAACAGTAACGCTTTATTTACCGATTTAGCACTCCCCCACTCCATAAAAATACCATAACCATCCGTGGTAAGGTTACCACCGAACGCCACACTCTTCGTGAAAGTGATGACCCCTTCTTCTTCCTGGCGAATAATTGCATTGATTTTTTCGCGCTTCAACTCCTGTTTTTCAGCTCTGCTCTTTTGTGCAAAAGACAAAAACGGAAGTGAGAGTGCTATTATGATAGAAAAGATTTTACGCATTTGAAAGTTTTAAAAATTCGTGGCGTAAATTTACAAAAATTAAATAATGACAGCATTGATTGAATACACCGGTAATTTACGGTGTGTGGCCAAACACGTACAAAGCGGCAGCCTAATCGAAACTGATGCACCTACCGACAACCACGGAAAAGGTGAACGATTTTCTCCTACAGATTCTCTATGCATGGCGCTGGCGACCTGTATGCTTACCACTATGGGCATCAAAGTAAATAGTATGGAAGGAGTGAGCATAGACGGCGCCACAGCAGAAGTTACCAAGCACATGGCTGCAAACCCAAGAAGAGTATCTGCTATAGATGTCACACTTCATCTGCCGGCGCAGCAAGATGAAAAGACTCAGGAAATTCTGGAACAGGTAGGAAACAATTGTCCGGTTGCCAAGAGTATCCACCCGGATATTAAGCTGGACCTGAAATATATCTGGCAAAAAAGTTAAGAAAAGTTTATCATTTTTTCTTCAGTGAATTCATGTCTTTGGTGCGATAAATCTCAGACAAAAGCCCATTGTGTGGATTGTCGTCTGCCAACTGCCAGAACATAATGCCCTTCAGCCCTCTCCTGATAGCATATTCTGTTTTGAGTCTTACAGACTTTTTATCGTCGAAGGTCATAAACAATTTTTTCGAAGGATTGTAGGCATAAGGAGCCTCTGCTTTGGCATCCCAATATTTGGTAAAACCGGTACGGCTGCCTGAAACCAGGGAATCTACCTGATCAAACTGATATCCTCTGAAAAATTCTCCTTTCTGATACAATCCATTATTTATATCCGGCACATCTTTCCATACCCTCGCATAGAAAGCCGCACCAATCACCAACTTATTTGCAGGAATTCCAATTTGTTCCAGAAAGTTGACTGCTCTGTCGGTGCTTTCCATTTCGGGAGTAGCTGAATATAACGGAGTGTGATGACCCGTTACTTTGGAATAACCATTTACCAGATCATAACTCATGATGTTGACAAAATCCACAATAGGCATTATTGCTTTCCAATCGACTGACTCATCCAGGAATTTCTGGAAGCCTCCGGCCGCAAATGTGATGATGGCATTTTTACCTAAAGTCTGTCTCAACTCCTGCACAAGCACTGTAAAGTTAGCCTTATCCTCAGGGCCATATTTATGTCCCGGATACCCTTCAATAGTCGGATACTCCCAGTCCAGATCGATGCCATCTGCATGAAAATAGTCAAGCAGTTCTCGTACCGATTTGGCAAAATCGCTTCTCCCCTTTTCGGTCGCAAATACATCCGCACAGGGGGCACATCCACCCCAGCCTCCCAGGCTCAGCAATACTTTTAATTCAGGATTCTTTGCTTTCCAGGCCACCATCTTCTGGATAGTCAGTGTATCCCTTGCGTTTGATATATGCAATACATTTCCTCTGAGATGGCCAAAGCTGAAAATAATATGCGTAACCTTATTCAGATCATACTTATCCAGAGTTTCCGGACTTCCGGCAAAATACGCAATAACGGCTGTCTCATTCTTTTGAGCAAAGGCGAATACAGCAGAAAAGACAAGGGTAATTGTAAGGATAGCTCCGGTTATAGATTTCATAATATTAGTTTTTGGGTTTGAACCTATAGAGAGGTTGTATAAAAAAGGAAGGCTATCCCTCAATCAATAATTCTCCTACTTCTGTCTCTCGAGAAGAAATTCCGCAAGATGGATTAGAGGCTGCTTCCGTGAACTTACCACCGCTACTTCTTCCAGGTTTTCCATAGCGGCATCAAAATATTTTTGTTTGAGATCCTTTGCCCATTGATCCACTCCACACTCTTTATACAATTTCAACACCGGTGCAATCTTTTGCTCTCCTTCCTGCTTCATCAGTTCCAGATAAGCAGCCTTATCAGCCCCTTTCAGTACATTCAGTGCCCTGATGTGCAGGAATGTTTTTTTGTTTGCAAGGATATCTCCGCCGTGTTTCTTTCCAAACTTCGACTGGTCACCAAAAGCATCCAGATAATCATCCTGAATCTGGAAAGCCAGTCCAATATTCTTTCCGAAAGAATAAAGTATTTCCTGATTATGCAATCCTGCTCCACCAATCACACTGCCTATGCGAAGGCTGGCTGCCAGCAGGACGGAAGTCTTTAATTCTATCATGTGTTCATATTCCCCGAGAGTCACTTCTTCCTGCGATTCAAAGTCCATGTCGTATTGCTGCCCTTCGCACACCATACGTGCAGCCTCATTAAAGTTAGCCATCACTTTGGGTAACAACTCCTTATCAATCTTTGTCAAATATTGATAAGCCTGCACCAGCATTACATCTCCGGCGAGAATAGCTGTAGATGAACCATACAGTTCATGCACTGTAGCGCTTCCCCGTCTGATCGGTGCCCGATCCATAATATCATCATGCACAAGAGTGAAGTTGTGAAACACTTCAATCGCCGCCGCAGCATAAAAGGCATCCTCCGACACAGGCGTAAACAATTCATTAGCCATCAGACACAAAACGGGACGCACTCTTTTTCCTTTCAGTGAAAGCAGATGCTGCGCTGCCATATATAATTTCTCGGGGCGCTCAGGAAAGTGGTTTTTCCGGAACCAATTCTCAAAGACTTCTGCCTGTTCTTCAAACTCAGCAAGCGGTTTACTCATTATTTTTTCTTTTTATTTTTTCTTCCGGTCAATGATTTTTGTGATTCATCGCCATTATCCGGAATCCATTCAAAATCTAACTGTCGTTTTTCGGTATTTGCCGCGAGCAACCTCACATGCACCGTGTCGCCCATCCTGAACTTCCGGCCGGTGTGCAGCCCTACAAGACTATAATCAGCTTCATCATGCCTGAAATCATCGTAGTCCGACAAATCTTTCACACTCACCATACCCTCACACTTCTCCTCCAGCGTTTCTACCCAAAAGCCAAATGATGACACTCCGCTGATAATGCCATCCATCTCTTCACCCACTTTATCCTGCATAAACAATACCTGCTCATATTTATTAGCTGCCCGCTCAGCCTCCATCGCTGCCCGTTCACGCTCACTGGTATGATCACATTTTTCCTCCATCTTCTTATCAACAGGAAAGCCTCCGGCCAACACTTCCCTCAAAATTCTATGTACCATAATATCAGGATAGCGTCTGATAGGTGAGGTGAAGTGACAATAATTTTCAAATCCTAAACCATAGTGGCCAATATTCTCTGTACTGTACTCTGCTTTTGCCATTGTGCGAATTCCCAACTGTTCCAGTACCAGCTGTTCCGGTTTGCCCGTCACATCCTTCAACAGTTGATTGAATGAAGTGGCTATGGCCCTGGGATTTCCAATGTTGAACTTATAACCAAACTTACCTGCGAAGGCCGCAAATGGTTTTAGCTTCTCCTGATCAGGCACATCATGGATTCGGTATGGAAAGGGAATGGACTGATTATTTTTTTTCTTCTGATGAATATAATTTGCCACAGCCTTGTTGGCGAGCAGCATGAATTCCTCTATCAGTTGATGCGCTTCCTTACTTTCTTTAAGAATAATACCACGCGGCCTGCCTTCGGCATCCAACAGGAACCTGACTTCAATACTGGAAAAATTAATGGCTCCTCCGGCAAACCGCTCTTCACGAAATATTCTTGCCAGTTTATTGATCTGCCCTAATTCTTCATGCAACTCACCCGACCCTGCCTCTATGATCGTCTGTACTTCTTCGTAAGTAAATCTCCTGTCGCTTTTAATCGCAGAAGGCCCCAGCCATGTATCAGTAATCTTACCTTTAGGCGTAATAGTAAATACTGCCGAGAAACAGAATTTCTCTTCATTCGGGCGCAGAGAGCAAAGTTCATTAGAAATTCTCTCGGGCAGCATAGGCACTACCCTGTCGGGAAGATACACACTGCACGACCGCTTATAAGCCTCCTCATCAAGAGGGGTTCCCGGCTGCACAAAATGGCTCACATCAGCAATGTGCACACCAATCTCAAAATTTCCATCTTCTAATTTTTTGAATGAAATGGCATCATCAAAATCCTTGGCATCAACCGGATCAATCGTCACGGTAAGCACTTCACGGAAGTCACGCCTACTCTTTAATTCCTCTTTATCCAACACCTCCGTCAACTTCTCACTTTCACCAAGCACTTCCTGTGGGAAATTAACCTGAAAGCCATTCTGAATAATAATCTCTTTCATCGCCATATCCACCTCATTCCTGGCATCGAGCACCGACACTACCCTGCCTTCCGGTTTCCTGTCGCCCTTACGCCATCCAATCAGTTGTGCTATTACTTTGTCGCCTTCTTTGGCTCCATTAAGATTCTCGCTCCGGATAAAGAAGTCGGGGATGGGCCGTTCAGAAGATGGAGTAAAAAATGCAAAATGAGTATTGAGCTGAATCTTTCCTACAAACTCTGCCTGTTTACG
>JACFNA010000001.1:0-7760 GCA_019455085.1 Chitinophagaceae bacterium | reverse complement strand
AAATGCATCGTTAATGTTACTGGGCCTTATCAGGATATCTGACGACCTGCCCGGCACCATTACGAATCCCATTCCTGACCGGGTGATTTCTAATACACCCTTCACACTTTCAGCTTCCTTCGCCTTCACTTTCTTTTTACCCATAAAAGATTAATATCTTCTTTCAAAATTTTTTGCAAATTACGACAAGTTGGCCAATGCATTGGGTATGTGGTTCGGGCCGGTTAGCAAATTCCACCATGAGAAAAGTTACTTTTCCCTATCTTAGTTCCATCATTACCAAAATATGGCATTAAGCAAAATCTGGTCGGCCTTTATTATTATCTCAATTTTAGCTGCCACTTTTCAGGCAATATTCGTCAAAGGCCACTCCGATATTTTCAGCAGGATGGTAGTAGGCGAATCAGGCGATACTACCAACACACGCGCAGCAGACACCACGAAGTTAAGCCCCGCCATCATGGGCATGCTTGCTCAGGGGAAAGACTACGTGGATGGCACTACGGTGTATGCCAGAACGGCCGACGGTGCATACATTAAATATTACAAACAAAGGGCTGACGGCGTAGTGGGCACCGCTAAAGTAGCCGTAGATATTTCTATCAATCTGATTGGTATTATGGCGCTGTTCATGGGATTTATGAGCATCGCAGAAAAAGCAGGTGGCATAAGGTTGTTATCTAAAATTATTGGCCCATTCTTCTCCAAACTATTTCCTGAATTGCCCAAAAACCACCCTGCAATGGGTCACATGGTGATGAATTTCTCAGCCAACCTTTTAGGGCTCGACAATGCAGCCACACCATTCGGCCTCAAAGCAATGGAAAGCCTGCAGGAGATAAACCCCAATAAGGACACCGCGAGCAACTCTCAGGTAATGTTTCTGTGTCTCCACGCCTCGGGTCTCACACTGATTCCGGTGAGTATTATAGCTATCCGTGCTTCGCTCCATGCCAGCAACCCTACTGATATTTTTATTCCATGTATGATTGCCACCTTCATGGCTACTATTGCAGCGATGATGGTCGTGTCATTCAAACAAAAGATAAATGTTTTTCAGCCCGTGATACTTATGTGGGTGCTGGGTATTTCGGCAGTGATTGCCGGACTGGTAATCTACCTGAAAAGCCTTTCATTCACCGGTGTCCAGACGTTCTCCGGAATTCTGAGCAATGGCCTGATACTTTTCATCTTCTTCATAATCACACTGGGAGGATTCTATAAAAAGATCGATGTCTTCGGCGCATTTATCGATGGGGCAAAAGGAGGCTTTGAGATTGCTGTAAAAATAATTCCATACCTCGTCGGTATGCTGGTAGCTATCAGCCTGCTGCGTACCAGTGGCACATTTGAATTTATCGTAGATGGTATGAGAAGTTTCTTTGCGTGGATAGGCACCGATACGCGATTTGTGGATGGGCTCCCCACTGCACTCATCAAGCCCCTGAGTGGGAGCGCGGCCCGTGGCATGATGGTCGATACTATGACTACATTCGGGAGTGATTCATTTGCGGGCAGCCTGTCGTCAGTATTGCAGGGATCGTCAGACACCACCTTTTATGTAGTTGCCGTATATTACGGAGCTGTGTCAGTTAAGAACACACGTTATACAATCGGCGCCATGCTGTTAGCCGATCTTGTGGGTATCATTACTGCCATTCTTCTTGCCTACCTATTCTTTGGAAATGCGGTATAAGGCTGTTGGAAGATGAGGTCGTCAGCCGCAATCTCAGATGGGATTCCCGTAAACTCTTTTGCCGACTGCGTGTTACAGCACCCTGACCCCGGCCCTGACATAGGGACGCAGCAGTGGATCATCGGGCGATAATTCAGTGATCAGGGTATCCACTTTATTTAAGGGGCAAATCGGAATTACCTGTCTGGAATTTATTTTTTCAGATATGGTGAGGCATACCAGTTTGCGCGATGCCTCTATCATAGCCTTCTTCACCTGCACGATATCCCAGTCATTATCAGAAACCCCTTCTTCCACATTGATCGCATTAATCCCCATAAAACAAATATCCACCTTGAGTTCTTTGATTCGGGCTATAGCCTCTGAGCCCACAGTAATTCTGGATGTTTTGGAAACCTTATCTCCGATAGCAATCACATCTATCAGCGGATGGTTGCTATATTCCAGCAGAGCAGGAAGACTACCTGAGATAAACGTAGCACTAAGGTCGTTAGGAAGCGCCCGGGCCATCTCGATCACCGTAGTGCCACCACCGGTCAGCACAAACATGCCATCCCTGATTAGGCTTATTGCTTTTCGGGCGATAATCTTCTTCTGTGTATAGGCATACACATCGTTACCAGACTGGTGCCCCCCTCCATGAAATGAAAGTGAGACCGCACCGCCATGCACCTTAATGACCCTCCCCAGATCAGAAAGTTCCTGCAGATCTCTGCGAATGGTATCATTTGACACATGAAGCTGTTCACTAAGGTCATTAAGCAAAACCTTATTGTGCAGATTCACCTGGTGAATGATGTAATCATGCCGGTCAATTTTCTGCATTTGAAATTCTTGTTTGTGTTATTTCAAAAAATAATTTAATCCCAATCGCCGTCTCATGGCAGAGAAACCACAAAAACCAGTCCTCACCCACTTTCCCGCCTCCACCGGAATCACATCCCACAATTATTGTGCTATTGCACAAGCCCTGCTATTACATCAAAATGCGCTAAAAATTCAAATTGGTGCGAATTAAATGACACAAGCATTATTCCTCTTTTTCTAAAAATAAAAGTTACAATTCTCGCAGCCGGCACGTCATTATACTTATTCTCATTGCAGTTTTTGCCGACTATTAAGCGTTAGAACCCTAATTCTCTATTCAAATGTAAGCAGTTTGAGAAAAAAACTAAGCAAAAAAAGCACTTTTTTTCCTCATTAGTCTTCCTTGCAACCAACCGTGTTACCGTTCAAATAAAAAAACAGCGGATGGCAACCTTTTCAGGTAGCTATCGGGAAAAGCCTTTTTCACTGAAAATCAATAAAAAAGCTCCCAAAAATATGGGAGCCCCAAAATGATGTTGCCCAAATCAGCTAAACCTGACCACTTTTACTTTAAAGACGAGATAAGAATTCTTCGGAATTACTACTACTCCATTATTATCCTTCATATCCTCGTTGCCATAGCCTAGTGATGGTGGGATATAAATTTCAATTTCTCCGCCCTCCTTAACTAACGGTATGCCTTTATGCCATCCTACGATTGTAGCTCCCAATGTGAAAGTGAGAGGAGTGGCAGACTGGTCGAAGCTCCTTCCATCAAAAAAACCTCCCCAGTAGGTGGCGGACACCTGAGTGCACAGATTAGAAACGATACCACCACTTCCAGGGTTTATGATTTTATAAAATATGCCACTCGGATGTTGGATAGCATCAATGTTATACTTTTCCAGCGAATCTTTCAGATTTGCTATCTCCTCAGCCGTCGCCACTTTATTGGTGTCCACACTCGTGCACGACGAACTCTTACTACAACTAATACACATCATTACCAGCAACGGTAACGACAGAAACAATACGATTTTTTTCATTTGTAATACTTTAGGTACAGGGTTGATAATTTGGTGCAAAGAAAACTGATTATTGCTTTTGTTCTGTTTTCTTTTCCTTAATTTTTAATTCTTTATACAATTGTTCATTGTTCTCCCATTTCACTTGCTGGCGGAAATAGGCATAAAAAAAGGCAATTGCAGCCACACTGATTGAAATTGCAATAACCTGGCCTGTGGTAATGGGGACAATACGCTTATGCCAGTCGTGGAAAATAAGTACTACCATGATAGGCAAAGCAAAGATGAGCCCCCAGGGGGCACCAAAAATCAATAAACTTTTCAGAGAATGCTCCTTCTCGCGGTGCGTTTCCCAATAGACTAAGAAATCCTTTTCTTCCTTTGTAAGCATACTGCAAAGATAATTGTTGGATCGACTTTGAGTCTAAACGAAGCAAATACCTTTTGTTACAATTCCCGATTAAAAAGTTCCGCTACCCAATAAAAGAAATACCTAATGCAGTGAGTATCATAAATCTCTTCGAAAAACGTTAGAGAAAAAGTGATGGCGGCCTCTGCATAGCTTTTGTCATTTTTCCCGGGGCACATTCGGGTTTTAAATACGAAAACTTTGTCTTAGGTTTGTAAGGAATTGCCAGGTGACCCCGTTCTTATTGTTCCCCAAAGACTTAAGACGTTGAAAGATTGCCAAACCACTATTTTTTTGAAACATGAATTGCCGGGAGCTGAAAGGTCCAAAGCAAATAAAATGTCCCTAAAGACACAGATAAAACTGAATACCCCGTATAAAAAACCCCCAGAGCCTTGAAAATAGACCAGATATTCATTAAGTACTTACTGACTCATAAAGAATTGAGACTTCAGGAAATTGGTGTTTTCAAGCTTGAGGGAAATGTAAGTGAACCGGCAGAGCCATCCAAACCCATCATTATCCCTTCAGATGCCATTCGCTTTGAATATGATCCCAGAACTCCTGAGGATGCAGACCTGGTCGCTTTCATCTCGGAATCAACCGGAAAAATTAAGCCTCTTGCTTCTGCAGATCTGGACTCCTACCTGGCATTAGGAAAACAATTTCTGAATATCGGAAAGCCAATGATTATCCCCAACATCGGGACACTGGAAAAGGCTTCTTCAGGCGTATTAAACTTCAAAGGCGGAGAATACGTGATTGAAAAGCTGGAGTCTGAACGAAAAGTACCTGAAATTGAAGAGGCAGAACCTACTGAAGATGATTCGTTCTCAGACCTGGGTACACAAAAACACAGGAACGGAAGAGGCTGGCTTTACCTTATTCTTGTTGCGATTCTCGGACTTATCGGATGGGCATTATGGAATTACGACTTTAAGCAGGAAGAATCTGACACGCTCACTCAGACTGAAGCCACCACTCCATCTGACACTATACCGCATGCCACCACGCCGGCTCCCACAGACACTGCAACCACACCCATTTCAGACTCCCTGCAGTCGATACCCGCTCCGGCACCCACAGATAGTGTCCGGGCTACCCCTGCTGCTTCCGGCAATGGATTTAAAATTGTAGTGGGTGTTTACAAACTCAGATCTACGGCCGAAAGAAGGGTTGAAGAATTGCAACTTATTAAGTCTAACATTTCCATCATTTCGCAAGACTCTACAGGTTTCTGGGTTGTGGAATCAGTCAACCGCCCCTTAAGCGACACCACCAGGGTCAAAGATTCATTGCGCATATTCTATGGCCCCCGCCCTTATCCGGCCTATGCAATTATCAAATAGGTTTTCACCTGAAAAAACATGAAATAAAACCGGCTTTAAATACCGGCTCCATTTTGTATCAAAAACTTTATCCACTAAAGCCGGCAGCGACTAGTTGAAAACTCCTGAATGAAGTTGTCTCAGCGCCTGCTCCTTGTATTCACCCGGTACGAGAATGGATACATTATCGCGGCTTCCGCCAAAACTTACCATACGTACAGGTATATCGTTCAGGCTGTCAAAAATCTTTATCAGTATGTTTGGCGCAAGCGCTATCTTATTACCTACCACACAAATTATCGTCTGTCCGTGATCTATGGTGATATTTCCATATATCTCCAGTTCCTTCACTATCTCCTTCAAATGGGTATCACTGTCAATGGTCAGTGAAACAGCCACTTCTGAGGTGGTAACCATATCAATTGAAGTCCTGTACTTTTCAAACACATCAAAGATCTTTCTAAGAAAACCATAAGCAAGCAGCATCCTGGAACTCTTAATTTTCACCGCAATGATTGCATCCTTTGCGGCAATGGCTTTCACTCCTTCTTCTGATGCTTCACTTGAAATTACGGTACCTGGCGCATGTGGCTCCATGGTATTCAGCAATCTTACCGGAAAGTTATAATGCTGTGCCGGCCAGATACTTGCCGGATGCAAAATCTTTGCCCCAAAATAGGCCAGCTCGGCTGCCTCATTAAAACTCAGTTTCCGCACCGGAGTGGTACCCTGCACAATCCTTGGATCATTATTGTGCATACCATCAATATCAGTCCATATCTCGCACACAGATGCGCCCACAGCCGCCGCAATCAGAGATGCAGTATAATCACTTCCTCCACGTTTCAGGTTATCCACTTCGCCACGCGCATTTCTGCAAATAAAACCCTGGGTGACAAAAAGCCTTGTGTCGGAATGGTCGCGCAGCACCTGCGCCAGTTTCACCCTGATGCTGCCCACCTGCGGTTCACCTGCCGCATCAATCGTCATAAACTCCAGGGCCGGCAGCCATGCATGCTTCACACCAATCTCATTCAGATAGGCACTGAATATCTTGGTGCTTAGTAACTCACCCTGGGCCAGGATATCCTTGTTTAGTGATTCGCTGTATGAGATTTTCAGGATTACATCCAGGAACTCAAAATGATCTGCAAGAATATGCGCCCCTGCTGCCTTTCCTTCAGGCGACTTGTATAATGCTGCTACGAAATCTTCGTAGTGCTTCTTTAGTTTTTCTATCTTTTCTGATGCACCGATTCTGTCACTCTTCGAAAGCGCATCACTGATTTCCACAAGCGAGTTGGTAGTGCCACTCAATGCACTCATCACAATTATCTTAGGTTCGTCTTCCTGAGTAATCAGATGTGAGATCTCTACCATTCTTTCAGGGCGTCCCACACTGGTGCCGCCGAACTTCATTATTTTCATTTCTCTCAGACTGTTTAATTAGCTATACCTGAATAGGCCTAAGTGTTTTTCACAAAGGCGCACAAATGTACATCCTCACTTCAATAGTAAATAAGAATTTTTACTGACGGCTGCCGGCTTTTTAAAACACCAGGCGCACTTTGATAGTGCCGGGCACTTCTTTCAACAGGCGAAGCGCCTCCCTGGATATCCGCTTTTCAACATCCAGTACCACATATCCTATGGCATCATTTGTCTTCAGGTATTGCCCTGCAATATTTATCTGATGCTTAGAGAGTTCACTATTTATAGCAGACAATACCCCGGGTACATTCTTGTGGATATGCAGTATCCTGTGTGTATTTGGATGTAGAGGAAGGCTCAATGCCGGTACGGTATGTGATCCGGTAGTGACACCCATTTCAAGATAGTTAAATAATTTATTCGACACATCCTCACCAATACTCTGCTGTGCCTCTTCAGTGCTGCCACCGACATGTGGCGTGAGCAATACATTAGGCAATCCACACAATACACTTGAAAAATCGGGCCCATTCTTTTCAGGCTCTTCGGGAAATACATCCACTGCAGCTCCGGAAATATTGTCGGCTTCCAGTTCTTTTCTCAACGCGGGTAGATCCACAACATTACCTCTGGCATAGTTAATAAGTATAGCTCCTTTTTTAAAGTATTTCAGATTATTCTTATTAATAAGGTTTTCGGTCGAAGGCAGCCCCGGCACATGAAGTGTCACAATATCCGCCTCTGCCAGCACTTCCTTCATTGTCTTCTTCGCGATCGCATTGCCTAAGGGCATTTTAGTCTCAATATCATAAAAAATCACCTTCATGCCCATTCCTTCTGCCAACACGCTCACCTGCGAACCAATGTTGCCATAACCAATAATACCCAGAGTTTTTCCACGCACTTCATGGCTTCCCTTGGACTCTTTCATCCACACCCCATCGTGTAATGCCTTGTTCTTATCCGGTATCCTTCTGATAAGCATGATACTACTTGCAATCACCAACTCAGCCACTGAGCGGGTATTGGAATAAGGTGCATTAAACACACTGACTCCAAATTCC
>JACFNA010000441.1 GCA_019455085.1 Chitinophagaceae bacterium | reverse complement strand
CTATGACGGTAAATTTGTATCCGAAGTAGATTGAAAGGCTTTTTGAGTAGAAATTAATTCCCCAATACTTAACCCCGGTATCATAACGATGCTTCTTTTTTACACCACTAATATCAATAGATTGAACATCTTTCGGGGTACAGGTTCTTTTTTAAAGAGCCTTTTTTTATTTCTTTTATTTTTTATTGCCAACAAATCCTTTAGCCAAACAAGCAATAACTATACAACTGCAGGGAGTTATACCTTTACTGTACCTACAGGTGTTACCACCATAAAAGTGGAAGCTTGGGGTGGAGGAGCCGGGGGGAATGATGCGATGAACTATGGTGGTGGTGGTGGGGCTTTTTCAGGTATTAATTCAATAACTGTAACAACCGGGGATGTGATAAATATAACCGTTGGAGCGGGGGGTGGTCCTGGGGAAAACGGTGGCGCAAGTTATATTACCATAAACTCGTCACCCACAAAAAATATAAATGCTGCTGGAGGTACTGGAAAATTTGGTGGGGCTGCTGGCAGTATTTTTGGAACTACGAATTGGAAGGGAGGCGACGGAGGCACTTCTAGTAGTTTAGGTGGAGGCGGAGGAGGCGGTTCTGCCGGCAGAGCTGGTGCAGGTAGTAATGGGGATAGTACTACCAGTAATTCTGGTGGTAATGGTGGCGCGGCAGGCGGTGGAGGTGGTGGTGCAAAAGGAGGAAATGGGGGAGCGAAGAATAAGAATGGTAAAATAGGTGTATCACCGGGAGGAGGGGGAGGAGAAGCTGGAAATGGGAAAACGGACGGTAGCGGCGGCGATGGTACAATTATTATTACTTTCACTGCAAGTTGTACAACTACAAATGATGTTTGGGTGGGTAGTTCATCTACAGATTGGAATAATGCGACTAATTGGTGTAGTGGTAATATACCTACATCTACCACTAATGTGTATATACCTTCTGGGCCTACGAATCAGCCTAAAATTAGAAATAATAATGATGGTAATTGTAAGAGTATTAC
>JACFNA010000150.1 GCA_019455085.1 Chitinophagaceae bacterium | reverse complement strand
CAGCACTTCCTGCGTTTTTAGGTTTACATCCGGTAATACCAAGCAGGAAGATTGCTGTAGTAAGTGATAAGACCGGGATGATCATTCGTTTCATGTTAATGAAAGTTTTGAGTTGATTGTTTGGGTTTTGAAAAGGCAATACCTTGCCTGTATTAAAAATTTTGCGTTTTTAATTTATGATTGAAAAAAACTTTTCGGGTAAAACCGGGCATAAAGAATTACACCCGGTATATAATTGAAACAATGAAAACTACTTCACGCCGTCGTTCTTGCGCATAAACTCGAAGATATCCTTTGCGTCATCATCACTCAGATTCTGGTTGGGCATCCTTACCATACAAATTTCGAGCATGGCCTGAGCTTTAGGATCTTTGTCCAGCATAGCATCCGTATTGGTCATAAAGTTCAAAATCCAATCCGGAGAGTGCCTTTCTGTGACGCCTTTCCATCCGGGGCCTACCAACATTTCAGCAGAGAGTTTGTGGCAGGAAGCACACTTAAGGTCGTACACCTTCTCGCCAGACTCTGCCATTGAAGCATTCAGCGCAGCGGATGGCTGATAATCCTTAAATTTCCCTTCCCCACGATGAGGGTCGTACTCTTCAATAGTCGGCTTCTCAGCCGTCTCGTCGCCTTCCTTCGCCTGATACCCTCCCTCAGGTCCTCCACAGGACATCATGAACAGGGCCGCCGAACATGCAATCAAGATTTTTTTCATAATCGTAAAAGTTTAAAAATTTTACTTTGCAATATTACAAGGTGAGGCAAATTTATATTATGAGACTCGTCATAAAAAGTCCATTTTTAAAATGATTGTAATCATAAATATCTACCCCCTCCCTGCTTTTTTATTTTTTTAGATGGTTTACAGCAGGATACAGTTGAAATTCTATAGCTTTGATACACCTTCAAGGGTAATTTGAATACCTGTTAATTACGATGAAAACAAGCTTTGTTACCAAAAAATGGATTGAGGTTGCCTTAATTAACTTCTGTGTCGTAGCCCTTGCGGGCGTGACAATGAGGTATAAGATTAACTTCTCATTACCCGCAGTAAACCAGAAATACCTCATGTATGGCCACTCTAACTTTGCTTTTGTAGGCTGGGTATCACTGGCACTAATGACCCTGATGGTTCGCTATCTGATTAGAAATAAACTGGAAACTAATTATAAGAAATACAGAATATTGCTTATAATGGAGACCATTTCTGCCTACGGCATGTTAGTCTTCTTTTCTATTCAGGGTTACGACTTTCTTTCAAATGTCTTCACTATCCTGGCTATTCTGGTCTCCTACATGTTTATTTATTATTATTGGAAGGATCTTAATAAAGTACAGGAAAATTCTTATGCCAAATTATGGTTTAAGGGCGGACTGGTACTCTGGGCAATTTCTTCACTGGGAGCTATCCTCCTCGCCTATCTGCTGGCAAATAATATCCGCATTCAGGACCTGTATTTCGCAGGTATGTATTTCTTTCTCCACTTTCAGTATAACGGGTGGTTTCTCTTCGTATGCTTCGGGATATTCTTTGCCTATCTGGAAAGACTGGGGCTTACCCAGGTGCGCCCGCCAAGCTACAGCCTGTTTCTGATAATGATTATTACCGTACTTCCTGCATTCTTTCTATCGATTCTCTGGCTCAAATTACCTGCATTCCTCTATTGGACAGCTAACATCTCAGGAGTACTACAACTTGTAGTCCTTATATATTTTATCAAAATACTGAGCATGGTGGTGCGGAGCGGACATATTAAATTTCACAAATCCACTAACTGGTTGTGGACCATGGCTTCCATTGCTTTTATTCTTAAAATAATTCTCCAATTACTCTCAATAATTCCATCCCTTAGTGCCTTCGCATTCGGTTATCGCCCTATCATAATCGGTTATCTACACCTTTCATTTGTAGGTATAATCAGCCTGTTTATTTTTGGATATATCAATGAATTTATCCACCGGTTTCGCGGCAGGGTCAGCGGTGCCGGGGCGTTGATTTTTGTGTCAGGCTTTATTTTCCAGGAGCTTATCCTGCTTTTTCAGGGGCTGGAAGCAATGAATGTGCAACCGGTAAAGAGCGCTAACATTCTACTGTTCTGGTGCGTGATTCTTCAGGCGGCAGGCCTGTTATGGATTACCAGAGGCATCATGATGGCCAAAGACGAGGAAGTGGGTATGACGCCCAAAATCTCATAATGACGTAAATCATATTATTTTATCAGGCCGGTCATAAAGTAAATTTTGTTACCATATTAATTTTGGTATCAAATTATTTTCCGATGAAAAAAATAATTGCTGCCATCGACTTTTCAGATGCCTCATTTAACGCGCTCAGTTATGCTGCTTATCTTGCCAACGCTTTCAACAGTACATTAATCGTTGTCAATGCATACAATGACACAGACGCAATTGACGAAATTCCCGTAACTGAAATTTTTGACAGCGGTTCGGATCTGGACAAGGCTAATCACAACTTTCTTGTGGCACAAATGGAAGGCGTTGTCAGAAAATTCACTGTAAAAATCAAGGGCATTGTAAAAAAAGGGAAGACCATACCTGTGATAAATAAAATTGCAAATGATGAAAAAGCTTCACTCATAGTGATGGGCATGAAAGGAAGAGGGAAAAGCAGTTCTATCTTCGGAAGCACCACGACGGCGATGATTGGTAAAACAACCCTTCCAATGATAATTGTACCGGAAAAAACCACATATCAACCATTTGAAAACATTGTTATCGCAGTGGATTTTAAAGAATCTACCCCGGCAAGCAAGTTTAAGGTGCTAAACGAAATAATCAAAAAATATGATCCATTCCTTCAGATTCTGAACGTACAGAAAAAAAACAGCCGGCTTACCCCTGAAACCATTGCTGGTAAGATAAGGTCAGGATTGATGTGGGATAAGTATAACCACAATTTCAATATCATTGAAAATGATGATGTAGGCGATGGCATTAATCAATTCCTCAAAAAGCATCCTGCACAACTGGTAGCTATGGTAGCACGCAGACACGGACTGGTAGAAAGAATCTTCAATAAATCCAATACCAGGCAGATGACAAAACAAGCGAATATTCCACTGCTCATCATGCACGCGCCTAAAGAAGCAATTTAATTTATCAAAACCCGAAGACAAACAAAAAAATCATGTTCGGATCACTTACCCACACAGAATCAGAGAATCTACTCAAAGAAAATATCTACGGACGAATAGGATGCCATGCATTTGGGAAAACATACATTGTACCCATCAGTTACGCTTATGATGATGGATATCTTTACTTCCACACTTTTGAGGGCCAGAAAGTGCAGATGATGAGAAATAACCCATCTGTTTGCTTTCAGATGGATATCCTCAGTGATATGGCTAACTGGAAATCAGTAATAGCACAGGGCACCTTTGAAGAACTTACCGGAGACGGCCGCAACAAAGGTATTAAAGTACTACTCGACAGAGCACTGCCCGCACTCGTCTCAGAGACTGTAAAACTCACACCCCTCTGGCCTTTCCCTGAAAAAAAGTATGAGGATATCCCCGGGATTATCTTCAGGATCAAAGTCAGCGAAATTACCGGCAGGTTCGAGGAGAGCGCACCCGTAATCAGATAACCTTTAGGGGTGAAATGACGAAAATCATAGCATGCTATGTTCAAGGTCATTCCATCTGCCATAGGAAAATTTCAATTTTGCTGCTGATTCCTGACAGAACCAATGGCACCGCTAAACTCACAACTTACTGAACTCGATAAATGGCTTGAAAAAATCATTTCATTCCAACAGGAAAATACTGCCCTGAAACTGAGACTGAGTGAGTTAGTTGATGGAAGCATATATGCTGAATTCCTCCAGAAAGCCGAATCGCTTAATAACGAGTTACTGGCCAACGATGAGAGCCTTCAATTGATTACGGATTCGGCCAGGAATCTGGAAGAACTCCTACACCAGAGTGCTGAAAATAACGATGCTTCCCTTATTCAGAAAAAAGCAGACCTAAAAAAAGACATTGATGCTTTCAGTAAAAGATTCTCACAACTGAAGCGCCGGTTTCTGACAGAACTCTTTTCTGTCAGTTAAACATAGTATCTAACTTCTTCACATTCACGACCCTGATGTTGGGCCCATCGGTCTCAATGAGTTTCTCATTCTTAAAATCACTAATAGTACGAATCAGAGATTCTGTAGTAGTGCCTGCAATGTGTGCAAGGTCTTCTCTCGATATCTGGATCAGATAATTATTGTTCTCCTCCGCTTTATACTTCCTGAAAAGAAACATCAACGCATTGGCTACCCGTTTGCGCAGGGAATTATAGGCAAGATTTATCAGCTGCTCTTCCTTCTCCGTTACCTTCTCCGCCAACAGCGTGATAAATTTACGCGCAGTCTCTTTATTGCTACTCACTAATTCTTCAAAATCCTCCCGCCTGATGGAGCCGATTTCACAGGCTTCCATAGTCTCAGCACTCTCCTTATACACCGTATTTTCGATTAGTGCGAAGTATCCGAAAAACTCACCAGCATTATATAAGCCTACCGTCAGTTCCTTTCCGTTATCATTAATCTTATAGCTACGCACTTTCCCTTCTTTAATGTAAAAAAGATAATGCGGATTAGCTCCTTCAGCATAAATACGTTGCTTCTTCTTATAACTGTGATAGGATATATCGTTCAACAGCTTTTCTATCGTAAGTTTATCATCCGGAAATGCCCCTCCATCAAACGCACTTCGGGCCTCATTTTCCAGCTCTTTCTTCTTTAGCCTCACCTCTATGGCATTCATTAATTCCAAATCCGTAAAAGGCTTAGTCAGGTAATCATCGGCCCCCAGTTCCATACCCTTCCTGAAATCTGCACGCTCGGTCTTGGCCGTCAGAAAAATAAAAGGCACACCCTTCAGCAATTCATTTTTTTGCACAAGATGCAACAGGCCATAGCCATCCAAAACCGGCATCATGATATCGCAAATAATAATATCCGGCGACACTTCCAGTGCTTTCTGAAAGCCCTCTTTACCATTCTCAGCGGTGTGTACTTCAAATCCTGCCAACTCAAGTATCTCTCCGGTGTTATCACGGATATCGGCATTGTCTTCTACTAATAAGATTTTTTTCATCTCGGAAAAGTGATTGTTATTTCAGTGCCTTTGTTCAATTCGCTTTTCAGTTCCAGGTGGCCTTTCATCATCTCAGTATATTTTGAAACGATATGAAGCCCCAACCCGGTGCCACTAATATTCTTTGCATTGCTACCTCTGAAAAATATGGAAAACAATTGTTGCTGATCGCGTTCAGAAATTCCCATACCCTGGTCTCTGACGGTGAAGATAATCTTTTCAGCATTTACGATTGTACGTACTGTTATGGTAGTATTTTCTTCCGAAAACTTAGCTGCGTTCGACAACAGGTTGATTACAATATTCTTCATAAAACTGGGATCCAGTCTTACCATTCGGTCTCCTTCGTGCACATAATCCAGCACCTGCCCGGGTTTAAAGATATCTGTCATCTCGGTATATTGGTCAGCAACGAGTTTTTCAATATCAAACTCTGAGAGGCTGGCCTTGATCTTTCCCTCCTCCATTTTGCCCAGTGAGAGAAATTCATTAAGGATATTATTCAGATTGATTACTGAGGATTTGATTCTCTGAATATGCTTATCACGCTTCTCCTGCTCATCTGTCAGTTTGTATTTTGCCAGCAGGGAAGCCGACGAGAGAATGGTACTCAGGGGCGTCCTGAATTCATGTGATGCCATTGAAACAAACGCGCTCTTCATTTCGCCCAGATCTTTTTCTTTGCTCAGCGCCTGTGTAAGTTCATTTCTGGATTCCTCCAGTTTGGCTAATGCCTTCTCTAACTCCATCGTGCGCTTCTTTACTTTTTCCTCCAGCGCTTCGTTAAGCGCCTCCATCTGTTTGTTCATATCCGCCAGGCGAAGCCGCTGCTCGCGCAGCTTTTCCTGTGCAGACACCCTGACAGAAATATCATTGATAAATGCGATTGAATAAGTGCCTGTGTCGATAGTATAGCTGCTCAGGCTTATTTCCAGTGGAATTTCCCTGCCGGTACTTGTGATACCATACAAATCCCTTCCTGCTCCCATTGGCCTGATTTCAGGCTTATGATTATAGGCCTCCATATTGCCTGTATGCGACTTTCGGATATGTGCGGGCAGTAAGATTCCCAGGTCTTTCCCAACAAGATCATTTACATCACCATATTCAAACAACTTAAGCAGAAAGCCATTTGCCAAAACGATTTTCCCTTCTTTATCTACTACCAAAATGCCTACAGAAGCATTTTGAAAAATAGCTTCAAACCGCTGTTCTGCATTTGTCAGGCTTTGCTTCATTAAAAAAGAAGGTTTTCTTGTGTTGATACTCTTTCCTGCATTTTGAAAACACCATTCTTCTCACATCTCACCAATCTTCCTGAACCCACAGTGCAGGCATGGCTTCTGCGCCTCCGGCTTCTCAAAAAACAGAAGCGCAAAGGTACCATCTTTTGCCATTTTTTGGGATTGGAAATATGCGATTTTAATCCTGATTCCTAAATAGCATTTAATCCAGTTCGGCAATTCAAAAACAGAAAAATCAGGTATTCCCAAAAATGAAGACCAGGCTTCACAGATTATCAACACATAAAACCGGGAGTTCACCAGGCCAAACGCCACAAAAATCAATCAAACAAAACAAAATAGTGTATTAAGCGTTTTGGCAAAGTCCTTAAAACTATCCCTTACTATCGGAAGTGGCTAAAAGCCTGTAGGGGGTATAAAATTCATTGTTCCCACCCTTCCAGATCTCACCTTCTCTTCGCCAGTCCCCAGGCCAAAATCTACCCGTCTTCCTCCGATTTAAGAGGATGCAATCGCAAAAGCAGATACTATCCGGCACAGGCATACCCTTGAGAATAGATCCAATTAGAAGCCCTGTCAAGCGATGGAAGAGCCGGATCTGCCTGATTATCCATCTTCAGCAGTTTTTTTTCTGATCCAAGCTTTTTTATGGCTGTAGTTGGATTTTCTGCACATCCAGCAATAAAGTGGTGTATTGTGCTCTTGTTTGTCCGCGAAAGACCTTGCCTGTGACCAGCACCTTCTTATTTATGAAAGATTTCATATCAAGGCCTTTAGCATTGACAACCTGCAATTCCCTTTCGCCTCTAATAGTGCGATCATCGGTCTCGGGATCTCCGCTCTCGCCATAACCTAAAGGCAATGCAAGTGCATTGACAGGATAATCGGATTGCAGTACCATTATTTCTCCATGCGGGCCGGGGAATGATTTCTTTATATCATTATTGTCCGACTAATTGGGCTTAAGCCAACAGGCCCTGAGTTTTAAGTTAATTATTCTGCTCTTCAGAGGCTATCTGAAGTAGTAAGAGGTAGTGGCTATTCAGATTTTAAATATATTACCCTGCCCTTCCAGGCAGGACTAAGAAAGCCTCACCCAATAAAGGCTTTAGCCACACTTCACAAAGAATAATGTCGCTAAAGCCGTAACCTGTTACCTTTCATTCCGTTGGCTAAAGCCAACGATAATAACCTGTAGAAGTACTTTAAACCCAGAATTACTTCAGGCAAAACGAGCAGTTGCGGCGGGAAGAGACAATACGTAATTTGAAAATTCTGACTGAGGAAAAGGCAACCCACAACAAACCTCATAGAATCTTTTACGGTTGGCTTTAGCCAACTGAAAAGAAAGATTAT
>JACFNA010000440.1 GCA_019455085.1 Chitinophagaceae bacterium | reverse complement strand
CCATCTGGCAATATTGTGTGGTGTTGCCCAAGGCAAGGATTGGATCTAACTGTAATATCAATTGTCAGGTATTTATTGAAAACGATGTCTGTATTGGTAACAATGTAACGATCAAACCAGGCGTACAAATTTGGGACGGAATCACTATTGAAGACGATGTATTTATTGGGCCTAACGCTACCTTCACTAACGATAAGATGCCCAGATCTAAACATTATCCGGAAAAATTTATGCGCACCCTTGTTAAAAAAGGGGCTTCCATTGGCGCAAATGCAACGATACTGCCAGGCATTACTATTGGTGAATCTGCCATGATAGGAGCAGGTTGTGTGGTAACCAAAGATATTCCGCCCCATACTGTCTGGGTGGGAAATCCTGCAAGGCAAATTAAATAAATAAAGAAAAATGCAAATCCCTTTTCTCTCTTTCACCAGCCAGAATCAAACTATAAAAAATGAAATCCTTCAGTCCTTTGAACAGGCATTTGATTCTAAATGGTATATACAGGGAGAGAACCTAAAATCATTCGAAAGAGAATACGCCGCCTTCAACAACACAAAATATTGTATAGGCGTAAGCAATGGCCTGGATGCTTTGCACCTCTCCCTGAAATCACTAAACATCGGGCAGGGAGATGAGGTCATCGTTCCTTCCAATACCTACATCGCAACTGTGCTCGCTGTGTCCTACACAGGCGCTACTCCCGTTTTTGTGGAACCCAATCCTGAAACCTACAATCTGGATCCTTCCGGAATTGAGACCGCCATCACACCCAAAACTAAAGCCATCATGCCCGTGCACCTATATGGGCAGGCCTGTGAAATGGAAGCTATTATGAACCTGGCCTCCAGGCATAATTTGTTTGTAGTAGAAGATAACGCACAGGCTCACGGTGCCACATACAAAGGAAAACTTACAGGCAGTTTCGGCCACGTAAACGGCACCAGCTTTTATCCCGGAAAAAATCTGGGAGCCCTTGGCGATGCGGGAGCCATTACCACCA
>JACFNA010000439.1 GCA_019455085.1 Chitinophagaceae bacterium | reverse complement strand
GTGTCAAGCACAGAATGACAAAGGATATGATGATGAGATCCCGTGTCAGGTACGGAATAATAGTGCCTCGTCATTGTGGACGCCGATCCGCAATCTCGTGTATCATCTAAATGAGATCCCGTGTCAGGCACGGGATGACGTTGAGAAAGTAATGAGATCCCGCATCAATCGCAAAAAAGGGCAAGTCATTGCGGGCGCCGACCCGCAATCTCAATTTGCAACCTTATGAGATTCTGTGTCAAGCACAGAATGACAAAGGATATGATGATGAGATCCCGTGTCAGGTACGGGATGACGTTGAGAAAGTGATGAGATCCCACTTCAGGCTTCACACCCAACCACTTAAAAAATTCAGTCGCCTCCCCTACCCTTGTTCAAATTATCTTTGCAAAAAAATCACTCATGCGAATAGCAATAAATGGAATGGGACGAATAGGCAGGCTGCTTTTTCGCCGGATTTGGGAATCAGGAACTCACGAAATAGTTGCGGTAAACGACATCATGCCCCCTGATAATCTTGCTTACCTGTTGAAATACGACTCTGTTTACGGTACCTTCACCTCTAATGTAAAATGGCAGGACAACCTTCTTTCGATAGATGGGAAGAAAGTGATTGCATGTAGCCAGGCAGACCCATCAACGCTTCCATGGAAGGAGCACGATGTGGATGTAGTGCTGGAATGTAGCGGGAAATTTCTGGACAGGGCAGGTGCTGGAAAGCATCTCGGAGCAGGAGCGCGTAAAGTGCTGCTGTCCACCACAGGCAGGGAGGATGTGACTCTTAAGGTGTATGGATTCAATCAGAATGGGAGCCTTTCAGATGTCGATATTCTTTCGCCGGGAGGGTGTATGACTAATTGCAGTACGCACATAATATATCTGCTCAATTCCTTTGGAATTGAGTCGGCCATGATTAATATACTGCATTCCTTTACCTCACGTCAATCGCTTGTGGACACTGCCCACAACCAGTACAGGCGTGGGCGTGCTGCATCTGAATCTATTA
>JACFNA010000438.1 GCA_019455085.1 Chitinophagaceae bacterium | reverse complement strand
AGGATAAAAACACTGTCCCGGATAAAGAAAATGTTACTGAGCGCAAACAAGATCTAAGTACCAAGAAAACAACCGAGCTATCGCCGGCGACAAATCAGCAACCCGTCAAAGCTGCCCCTCAGGTTTATCAGAAAGTGGAGCACTCAAAAGTACCTGCTCCGGTGCAGCAGGAAATAGCAAAAAAACATAAAGGTTCAAAGATTTCAACAGCCTCAGTAAATTCTGCTGGTATTTATAAAGTGGAATTAATAGGAGCTGATAAAACTCAACGCACCATATACGTAGACAAAAACGGAAAAGAAATTAAAGATGATTTAAAACAATAATTGTTTTGCTCACCGAATTCAGGCACCTCCTCGCGGGGTGCTTTTTTTTTGGGAAATCTTTAAATATTTGGTCTGAGATAGTGGTTATTTTTACCGCAAGAACAATTCCCATGACTCAGCATATCCATATTGTAGAAGATGATGTTTCCTTTGGTACTATGCTCGCTTCTTTTTTAAAAAGGAAAGGCTTTGACGTTGATATTTCACTTAGCGGTGCCTCAGCTCGTGAACAGATGAAAAAAAAAGCTCCAGATTTCCTTATAACAGACCTCAAACTTCCCGATGATTCCGGGCTGGAACTTCTCAATTTTTCTAAAAAACTAAATCCCACTACCAAAGTAATATTAATGACGGGTTATGCGGAAGTGGATACTGCCGTGAAAGCCATCAAACGGGGTGCAATTGATTATATTTCCAAACCTTTTAGACCCGAGGAACTGCTTATGGTCATTCGGGATTCAGAACCGATTAAATCCCAAACTTTAGGTATTGAACAACATCACGAGAAAAAAACACCACCGGAAAAGTCTCCCTTCGTGATGGGAATAAGCCAAGTATCCAAAAAATTTAATGAATACCTCAAACTCGTAGGTCCCACAGAGATGAACGTGTTGATTGAAGGAGAAAGCGGAACAGGGAAAGAAGTGGCCGCTCGTGCCATTCACGACTACAGCAAAAGGAGAC
>JACFNA010000149.1 GCA_019455085.1 Chitinophagaceae bacterium | reverse complement strand
GAAGTGGCGGAACATCTTCCCGGTGAAGCTGCAGATACCTTTGTTAATACCCTTACCATGCTGGGAGATATTATTTTGTTTTCCGCAGCAGTGCCCGGTCAGGGAGGTCAGAATCATTTGAATGAACAATGGCCCGTTTACTGGATGGAAAAATTTATAAAGAAGGGATATTCATTCTATGATGAAGTGAGATGGAAGTTTTGGGATAACAACAAAGTAGAGTATTGGTACAGTCAAAATATGTTTTTAGTTATTAAAGATGGTACAAATGATTTTGGGCTTAAAAAGACTGAGCAACCTCTCAATGTAATACATCCTGATTTGTTTAGCCTGGCCTGGAAAAGTGAGAAGCATATTGCTTCGGAGTACCGAAAAATTGTATGGGGAGAGATGGCGCCAGTATATTATGCACGGCTGCTAACGAAAAGTATTTTGAGAAGATTAAAGTTATTAAGATAACACCTTAGGTTTTGGCAAAAACACCAGTTCTCTTTATCGTATTCAACCGTCCGGATACTACCCAAAAGGTCTTTGACGCCATCCGGAAGGCCCAACCTTCAAAACTATTCATAGCGGCTGATGGTCCGCGAAAGAATAAAGAGGGTGAGGAGGAACGTTGTCGTCGCGTTCGCACAATTGTGTCTGAGGTTGACTGGCCGTGTGAAGTGTCCACTCTCTATCGCGATAAGAACTTAGGATGTGGTTTGGCTGTGAGCGGTGCCCTCAATTGGTTTTTTGAACACAATGAAGAGGGAATCATATTAGAAGACGACTGTGTGCCACATCCTGACTTTTTTACCTTTTGCTCAGAGATGCTGGAATATTACCGTCATAATGATAAGATTATTTCTATCAGCGGTTGCAACTTAGGATACCGGTTCAATATCAATAAGAGTTATGCTTACTCCCGTTTTATGAATATGTGGGGATGGGCTACCTGGCGCAGAGCTACTGTAAAAATTGACTACCGGATGGAAGACTGGAAGCAGCAGAAAAATAAATTGTTTACAACGTACCGGTTACTCAGGCAGAATGTCTTTGATGGAGATATTAACTGGTATAAATTATGGAGGGAGAAATTTGACAAGGTTTCAGCAGACCGGAATTTTACCTGGGACTGGCAATGGAGTTACTACCAGTTGGGACATAAATTGCTCTCTGTGGTTCCTGCAAAAAACTTAGTGACTAACATTGGCTTCCACAATGAAGCGACACATACGCTGGCTGAGAATAACCCTTCTGCAAATATCCCGGCAGTGGCAATGGAGTTTCCTCTTGTTCACCCTGATAAAATAATTCCCGATTTTGGATACGAGGAAAAGGCTGTGAAATACACGTGGTGTTATCACCGCAGAATGCCATTGAAGAACTATTTAATGAACAGAGTTCTTGATTACTTGCATTAAGATGTAATAAATATCAGAGATAAGAATTTCCTCTTCCTAAACTTATAATTTAAAGAATCTTTTCATTGGCAACAATCTTTTTTAAGAGACCTGTTAATTATTCCGATAAGGATAAGGAGATTTTTTATTTCGTTGATGATACAGAAAATGTTTTGGAACCCGGAATAAGGGTAGTACGGAATAGTTTCTTTCATGTTGTAACAGCTACTTTTTTAAATTCTGGATTCAAAAATTATCTGAAGATTATACTCGCTTTTTTCGGCATCAGATATAAAAGGAGGAGGATAAGTTCAGCCTGTGTTTTTGTAACAGATCACTATTCTCACAACTACTATCACTGGCTCTGTGAGGCATTACCGAAACTCCTGCTTTTGAGAGAAAAGGGATTAAATTCGTTGGTGGTATTACCGGAAAGGTATAAAGCTATTAACTATGTTTCTGAATCATTGAATTCTCTCGGATGGTCATCGGCCTATTTTTCTGAAAATACAATATTGCAGGCTTCATTGGCTTATATACCCGAAGCTACGGCTCGTAGCGGCTCACAGCATCCTTTGTATTTTACAAAGAGCATTCAACTACTAACAGATAAAAATGTCAATGGAGGCTTGTTACCGGAATCCAAAATTATCTTTATTTCAAGACAAAATACGGTAACACGGCGGTTAGTCAATTGGGATGAGATAAAAGAGATATTGGATAACTATAAGGTGAAAATTGTCAACCTGGAAAATTATACACTTCGCGCACAGATTCAGTTATTGCACTCTACGGAAATATTGATAGGAGTACATGGGGCAGGGCTGACCAATATGTGTTTCATGAAGAAAGGAGCAAGTGTGGTTGAAATTCGCCGAAAAGATGACCGACTAAATTATTGTTATTTTAAACTGGCAAATACTTGTGAACTTGCCTATTATTATTTACTCGCGGATGGGAGTGGAAAATCTCAGAATATTCAACAGGATGATCTGTATTTACCGCCCCAAACGCTTAAAACGCTATTAAAGGATACTCTTTTGTGAAAAGTAGCTTTTAACTAATGAGTCTTTTTGAAAAATTTCTATGGAAACTGTTGGGTGAGCGGAATTTTAAAAACCTCAGAAATAAATATTACCTGTTTCTTGAGAAGCACCTGCCTTCCAGTTGGCGTGTCGTACATTCTCAAATGGGGGAGGACCTTATTCTGCTCAATCTGTTACAATCTGTAAACACTGGCTTTTATGTGGATGTGGGTGCTTTTCATCCTATTGAACTTTCCAACACCTATCTATTTTACAAAAGAGGATGGAAGGGCATTAATATTGATGCCACACCGGGCACCATGAAAATGTTTAACATTTTACGGCCGGATGATATCAATCTTGAAATAGGAATATCTGATAAAGAAAGTAGGATGCCATTCTATCTTTTTGAAATGCGGGCTTTAAATACCTTTTCGGAAAAGGGAGTTGAGTATGCAAAGAGGACTTTTGGTCTTGACCCAACAAAAAAAGTAATGGTGCATTTCTATCCGTTATCGGCGATCCTTGATAAGTATTTGCCTGATGGAAAGAACATTGACTTTTTAAGCATAGACGTGGAGGGAGCAGATGAAGTGGTTCTCAGGTCAAATAACTGGGAGAAATATAAACCTCGTGTCATTTGTATAGAGTACCACGGTGATTTTGAAGAGTTTCAGACCTCAGAGCTATTTCAGTTTTTGAAAAACCTTAATTACCACTTTGCAGCTAAGACGGGACCATCTCATTTTTTCTATTTAGCTGATTAATTTTTTACGAATAGAGTTGAAAAATTCTCCCAAAATATCCATCGTCACGCCTTCCTTCAATCAGGGGCAATACCTGGAGCAGACCATAGAGTCTGTCATCAGCCAGAATTATCCCAATCTGGAATACATTATCATAGACGGCGGCAGTACGGATGGAAGTGTAGAGATTATAAAGAAGTATGAAAAGCATCTGAAGTTTTGGGTGAGTGAACCGGACGAGGGGCAGGCCAACGCCATCAATAAGGGATTGGAACATTGTACGGGAGAAATTTTCAACTGGCTCAATTCTGACGATTACTTAGCTGAAGGAGCCTTATTGAAAATAGCAGAAGGTTTCAGGCGCGGTGCAGATCTTGTAGCAGGCAATGTGCGGGTATTCAGAGATGAGGAAACATTGCACCTCACAAAGCACAGGAACTTGTCGGCAAAAGGTCTGCTGTACTGGCTGCCGGGTGTGAGTTTTGTACAGCCGGGCGTGTGGATGCGCAGGCAATGGGTAGAAGAAGGTGGTGGTGTGCCTGAGATGTACAATTGCAGTTTTGACTGGGCGCTCTATATTCAGTATCTGCTGCACTATCCGAAAGTAGAATATTTGGATTCATTATTGGTGCATTTCAGGTATCACGATGCTTCCAAAACAGTCACACTTCAGGAACAATTTGAAAGAGAAAGACAGCAAATAGTGGAAAGTTTTTTGAGCAGTGATGACAAGCCTCTTCAGAAACTGGCGTCAAGATACCGCAACGACAGAAATCTTCATGAAAGGATGCGGCAGGTGCTGAATTCGTCTCAATCCAAAGCCGCGAAATCCATAGAAGTACTTAAGGAACTGAAGCCGGGAAACTTCCATAACTTTCGTGTTATCGGTGGAGCGTTGAAACAGATTGTAACCGGCTGATGAAGATTCTTTTCTTTGTTCATGAAGGAGCCCTGAGCGGCGCCAATGCGGCCCTCGCTGATTTTATGGGTCTGCTCTTCGGGAAGGGATATGAATTGTATCTCATCACTCCCCGTCTGGGTGAATTGACGCAGCGTGTGGCTCCATACACAAAAGAGGTATTTGAGATTTATTATTACGGATGGACAGTCGGCCCTAACAGACAGAACTTAAAGAAAAATCAACTGAGGCACAGATTGAGAAATCTGTATGCTGTTCATCAGATCGGAAGCGTGATAAAAAAGATTCAGCCCGACTATTGTGTTACCAACACCATCACCATAGACGTGGGAGCTTTGGCAGCAAAGAAGAAGGGAGTGAAACATATATGGTTCGTGCATGAGTTTGGCGAAAGCGATCACGGTTTCTCTTTTGTATGCGGCATGGATAAAGCAAGGAAAAGGATGCTCAGCCTTTCTTATAAAGTAGCGGTAAATTCTCTTGCAGTTTTAAAAACATTTCCTGCATCAGTTAAACTGAAGGTATTGTATAACTACGTTACTCCGCCGCAGATTGAAATAGCCCCTTTGCAAAAGTCCGATCAGATGCGTTTCCTGCTGTTGGGGCAGATTGCTACTTCAAAAAATCAGTCAGAAGCCATCCGTGCTCTGGCCGAAGCACGGAAGAGGGGATACGATTTCATCTGTCCGTTTACGGAAAGGTGGTCAATGAAGATTACTACCGGGAGTTGTTGCATTTGGTAAAAGAACTGGGAATGGAAAGGTTTGTAAGCTTTGGAGGATACAGCAATGATGTTTTTTCACTGTTCGGAACACATCACGCACTCATTATGTGCTCGCGTAATGAAGCCTTCGGAAGGGTAACATTAGAATCACTCTTGGCAGGAAGGCCCGTGATTGGTGCCGACAGCGGGGGTACATCGGAAATGATTACTAATGGACAGAACGGACTTTTATACCGGGCAGGAGAAGCCGGTGATCTCTGTCAAAGAATGATTGATTTAAGTAATGAGTACCCAATGTTTGACAGTCGGGCTATCAGCGAAGCTGCCCGGAAAAAATTCAACAGAGGGAATACACTGAAACAATTGGAAGAAATTTTTAAATGAGTTCTCAGCCTTTATTTACCATTGCCACCATCACCTACAATTCATCTCAATGGGTCAGGGAAACCATTGAGAGTGTGCTGGCATCTATATACACCGATTTTGAATATATCATCTCCGATGATTGTTCTACCGATAACACATGGGAGATTATACAGGAATATAAAGACCCCCGCATCAGGGCGTGGAGAAATGAGACTAACATAGGTGAATACCCGAACAGGCAGAAGGTACTGGAAGCGGCGACGGGGAAGTATATTTTGTATATTGACGGGGATGATATTCTCTACAAAGGTACACTAAGGAATTTTGCAGAATTTCTGGATTATTTTCCGAAAGCGGATGCTATCTGGGGAATAGATTATAACAACCAGATAGTGTTTCCCTATCAATATTCACCACTGGAATTGACACGGTACATATACCTTGGAAGCAGCCCTATCCCATATATGGGATTCTCTGAATCTTTGTTCAGGACTGAAGCTTTAATGAAAATAGGAGGAATGCCTGTTGATTTGACTTCGGGTGATACCTATCTAAAGAAGAGGTTTGCTTGTCTGTACAATGTGTTGGTTGTACCTGCCGGTAATACATTCTGGAGGATACACAATACCCAGGCAAGTAATAAGATTAGAAGTGGTCTGACAGGATTTATTGAAAATCATCGGATTGATAAAGAAATTTTATTTTCATCCTATATCCCTCTGCAGGATAAAGAATTGAAAGTAGCTCAAAAGAATTTTTCGATTCGTACAGTAAAATTATTGGTATCTAAAACTATCTTTCGCTTTAAAATTTTTAAGTTTTTTAGGTTGTTGAAAAAACTCCATATTCCTTTTTTGGATTTAAAGTTTTTATTTTTTAAGGTCAAAGAGAGTTATAAGGAGAATGTTTTTAATTCCACTCCACTAATAAATCATTACAATTTTGAAAGAAACAAACCTACAGGGAATGGATGAGTTGCCTGTATTGATTTGAGCTACTAAGTACGGGAGATTAATTAATGGAATAATGTTAAAGCCCAGGGATTTTCTTTTGCATTTGTTACACAAGGTTCCATCCAGGAAGTTTTATAATATTGTTTCAAGTATTATAAATAAAAGTAACCGAGGAGTCATTATAACGCTTCATAGAGTAACACTACAGGAAAACAAGGAAAGTTTCAATAATTTTATTGAAATCACGCAGAATCAATTGGAGAGGGTTATTCTTGAATTAAAAAAATTAAATGCCGGTTTTGTATCACTGAGTGAAATGGAAAAAAAACTGACGATGCCGACCGGAAAGAAAGTTCTGTTTGTTCATTTCAGTTTTGATGATGGCTATCTTGACAATTATTCATTGGCATACCCGGTTTTAAAAAAACACAATATTCCTTTCAGTATTTTTGTAGCTAGTGATTTTATTGAAAATAAGATGCCATTTACCTGGTGGTATCTTGCTGAGCAGTTGATTTCCAAAGAGGTTCCCGTTGCTTTTGAGAAGTATCAATTTTTCATAACTGGTGAAGATTACAGGGTAAAGGAGAAGGAAGATATTTTTATAGAATTCAGAGAGATGATGCTGAAATATTACAGCACTGACAGTGACTATTTTGAACAACAGTTTGCTTTGTCAGGACAGTCAGTTGATTTTAAATATCCCGAAATGCTCACCTGGAGCCAGTTAAGGGAAATGTGTTCATCCGGCCTGTGTGAGATAGGCAACCACACGGCATCTCATGCAAGGTTCAGTATACTGGATACTCAACAAAAGAAAGTAGAGATTCAAAAATGCCGGGATGATATAAATAACAACCTGGGAATCGCAAGTCCTTATTTTGCCTATCCCTATGGAAGCAATGAAGATATAGGAGAGAGGGATGGAGTTGCTGAAATTTTGAAAGAGTGTGGTATCCGCATGGCGTTCACAACAAATGCTGAAGAATTAAATAATCATACAGATAAATACTTTCTACCGAGAGTTTTTTTGAATAATGCTACCACGGGTTATACACTGAGAACTAGACTTAACGGAACCTACCAAAGAAAAATTAGATAATGGGACATCTAAACGGAAGACTTTTATGGCACAAGTATGCAGAGTCGTATTTTGAGAAGGCGGAGTCTATTCTTGAAATAGGCCCATTGGGATACCCGACATACTATGAAAATATTCTGAGAAAGAAATCGGATAAAGTAGAATACAAAGTACTCGATATCGGAAGTGATTTTATTTCGGGAGCAGAGAAAAATCCCAATTTTATTTTATCGAAAGATCCTATGGATTATCCTATTGGAGACAACTCTTTTGATATCGTCTTTTCAGATCAGGTCCTCGAAACAGTTGACTTTATATGGGTTTGGTATAAAGAATTAGCGAGAATAACCCAACCGGGGGGCTATGTTATTACAATCAACGCATACAGTTATCCCAGGTGTCCGAGTCCAATAGATGCATGGAGAGTTCACAGCGATGGGATGAAGGTGCTGAATCAATATAGTGGTTTGAAAACAATACTCAGCGTAACCGAATCGCTGGAACTTGAAAAGTATAAGGTGCCATTAAGGACAGGTGCTTATTTTCCGGGAGCTTCCATTACTAACCCTTATGGAGATGATTCCGGAAAAA
>JACFNA010000148.1 GCA_019455085.1 Chitinophagaceae bacterium | reverse complement strand
CTGCATCCAGAGTGTATGTCGCGCCCGGTAAGTATGATGAAGTGTACAACTTCGTGTCGGGTGGTTTTAGTGGCCAGGTAACCGTGTATGGATTGCCCTCAGGCCGTTTGCTCAGAACAATTCCGGTATTCTCGAACGATCCTCAGACAGGATACGGATATTCTGAAAATACCATTCCGATGCTGAACACTTCTCATGGTTTTGTACCCTGGGATGACCAGCACCACCTGGAGATTTCGCAGACTAATGGTGAAACCGACGGACGCTGGCTGTTTGCAAATGCGAACAACACGCCAAGGATTGCACGCATTGATCTGACTACTTTCAGGACTGCCGAAATCATTGAAATCCCGAACAGTGCCGGAAACCACTCATCTCCGTTTATTACAGAGAATACAGAGTATGTAGTGGCAGGTACTCGTTTCAGTGTACCGATGGATAATGACAATGGTGATGTGCCTATTGACACTTACAAGAAAAACTTTAAGGGTACTGTCAGCTTCATTAAAGTGGATCCAAATTCAGGAAATATGGATATCGCTTTCCAGATTCTGCTTCCAGGGGTAAACTTTGACCTGAGTCATGCCGGTAAAGGGCCAAGCCACGGTTGGTTCTTCTTTAGCTGCTATAACTCAGAGCAGGCACATACACTGCTTGAAGTAAATGCTTCTAAGAGAGATAAAGACTTCATCATGGCTGTGAACTGGAAGAAAGCTGAAGAGTATCTGAAGCAGGGTAGGGGCCAGAAGCAGAAAGTAAAGTATGCACATAACGTGTATAGTGATGACACGCATCAGGCTACTTCTACAATCAAGGATGAGGTAATCATGCTGGATGCTACTCAGTTCCCTGACCTGGTTTATGCGATGCCTTGCCCTAAATCACCCCACGGTTGCGACGTTGATCCTACCGGAGAATACATTGTGGGTAGTGGTAAATTGGCAGCATTGATTCCTGTGTTCTCGTTCGCAAAGATGACTAAGGCTATTGAAGCCAAAGATTTTGATGGTGATTACGAAGGTATTCCTGTATTGAAGTATGAATCAGTATTGCACGGTGAAGTACAGAAACCGGGATTAGGCCCTCTTCATACCGAGTTTGATGGTAAAGGAAATGCTTATACCAGTATGTTCCTTTCTTCAGAAGTGGTGAAATGGAGTATAGCTGACCTCAAGGTATTGGATCGCGCACCTACGTTCTACTCTACCGGCCACCTGATGGTTGTAGGCGGCGACTCTAAGAAACCTTATGGTAAGTATCTGGTAGCATATAATAAGATTACTAAAGATCGCTATCTGCCTACCGGCCCTGAACTGAACCAGACTGCGCAACTCTTTGATATTTCAGGTGATAAGATGAAGCTGTTGTTAGACTTCCCAACTGCGGGTGAGCCTCACTATGCACAAGCAATGCCTGCAGAAAAAATTGCGGCGAAGTCACTAAAGATTTATGATCTGATGAAGAATAAGAATCCGTTTGTAACTATGGGTGAAAAAGAATCCAGAGTAGAGCGTAAGGGCAACAGAGTGGATGTTTATCTGACGATGATCCGTTCGCACTTCTCACCTGATAACATTGAGGGAATCAGAGTAGGCGACGAAGTGTATTTCCACGTAACTAACCTGGAACAGGATTGGGATCTGCCTCACGCATTCGCTATCAAGGGGGCTAACAATGCAGAGTTGCTGGTAATGCCCGGCGAAACTCAGACTTTGAAGTGGGTTCCTGAAGTTTCTACTATATTTCCGTTCTACTGTACTGACTTCTGTAGCGCGCTACACCAGGAAATGCAGGGATATATAAGGGTGTCTCCTAAGGGGTCTAATGTGCCCATATCCTTCAGTCTTGGCAAGAATTCAGATGCCACTGTGGATCCGGAGGCTTCAAAATAGTTGAAGATAATATTCCAACAGGCCCCTGAAAAGGCCTGTTGGTTTTTAAAACATTAAAAAAATGAAAACAAAACATCTTAGTAGTCTTCAGAGGATATTGGTCGCAGTAAGCGCAGTAATGCTTGTTGTGGTGCTATTTGTGCCACTCTGGAAGATCTTGTTGTATGCGCCTCAATACCCTGAAGGACTTACACTTAAAATGTATCCTCATAAATTGGGAGGCGACGTGGAAATTGTGAATGGATTGAATCACTATATCGGAATGAAAACACTCCATACCGAAGATTTTATTGAGTTTACTGTATTGCCTTATATTATCGCTTTCTTTGCGCTGTTTGCAATCATAGTTTTTCTTGTAAACAGGAGAGGGTTGTTAAATGTTTTGTTTTACTCGTTCCTGATGTTTGGAATTGTGGCGATGATCGATTTTTACAGGTGGGAGTATAATTATGGAAATGACCTGGATCCTACTGCACCGATTCAGGTGCCCGGGATGTCCTATACGCCACCATTAATCGGATATAAAGAATTGCTCAACTTTCAGGCTTATTCATGGCCTGATGTGGGAGGAATTCTGTTTTTTGGAGCCGGACTGGTATTGATGGGAGCAGTCGTACTTTCATGGATTGATAAAAGAAAAAAGAGGATATAATTATGAAAAAGATTATTTCGGTAATGGTCGTTGCGGTAATAGTGCTTGCAGGTTGCAGCAGCGGTCCACAGCCTATCCAATTAGGAAAAGACAGTTGTGACTTCTGTAAGATGTCTATAGCCGACAAAAATTTCGGTGCAGAAATCATTACAGATAAAGGCAAGGTGTACAAATTTGATGATACACACTGCCTGGTGGAATTCAGGAAGACAAAGATTGATAGTAATAAAATTAAGGAGGTGTATCTCGTAAACTTTGGTGATCCACACAATTTCATCAAAGCATCAGAGGCGCTGCTTCTGAAAAGTGAAGACCTGCACTCGCCAATGGGAGGCAATGTGGCTGCATTTGATAATCAGGACTATTTCAATGCTACACAACAGAAAGTGCATGGAGACAAGATTACATTGCAGGACCTTTATTCAATGGAGTAATGAAGACATTAAGAATTGTTCTGGGAATCGTTATTGCTTTAATTGGAGTACAAAACCCTCTGGTTGCCGGTAAGGTGTATGTAGGGAAGGGGCATCCTGTCAAGACGATTCAACAGGGGATTAATAATGCACAACCTGGCGATACAGTGCTTGTTGAAAAAGGGGTGTATAAAGAGAATGAGATAAAACTCAATAAGGCAATATATTTAAAAGGTATTAGTTTCCCGGTTATTGATGGTGGAAAGAAAGGGAATGTGATGGAGATTCATGCGAAAGGCGCTGTACTGGAAGGCTTTCGTATTATCAATTCCGGGCAATCAGAAATGCACGATCTCGCCGGTGTTTTGCTGGTGGATAGTTATGGTGTGACGATTAAGAACAACCAGTTTGATAACAATACATACAGCATCCTGACCCAGCACAGCAGGAATTGCACAATCAAAGACAATGAGATACGGGCGTATGCCAATAACGAGGTGCTTTTTGGAAATGGCGTACACTGCTGGAGGTCAGACAGTATGTATATCATCGGGAACAATATCAGTGGCCATCGTGATGGCATCTATTTTGAATTTGTGACCAATTCGCTTGTCTGGAGGAATATTAGCAGAAAGAACATCAGGTATGGCTTGCATTTTATGTTCTCAAATAACGATACCTATATTGCCAACGTGTTTGAAAAGAATGAGTCGGGAGTAGCAGTGATGTACACCAACAACGTCAACATGTACAACAACTACTTTAATGACAACTGGGGCGGAGCAGCTTTTGGCATCCTATTAAAGGATATATCCGATGGCGAAATATCTGGTAATTATTTCGGACACAATACTACAGCTTTGGATATAGAAGGATGTAACCGACTTAAGATTTTCAAGAATAAGTTTGTGAATAACGGTTACGCTATTAAGATTTCTGCCAGCACACTTGATAATGAAATTACGCGTAACAATTTTATCAGCAACACTTTTGATGTGGCTACCAACGGTACGTTAGTAGCAAATAGTTTTACGGGTAACTATTGGGATAAGTATGAAGGGTACGATCTTAACAAAGATGGCAGAGGCGATATCCCTTACAGGCCCATCAGTTTATATTCAACTATTATAGAGTCAAATCCTGCTTCGCTGATGCTTTTCAGGAGCATCATTGTATCTCTTTTAGATAAGACAGAAAAGCTTTTGCCGGGAATCACTCCGGAAAATCTTAAGGATGAGAAACCCTATATGAAACCTTTACCATTATGATAGAGTTAAAAAATATCTCGAAGAGATTTGGCCGTCTTCAGGTTTTGGACAATGTAAACACAACGTTTCGGGAAGGTGAGTGTATTGCATTGCTGGGCCCTAACGGGTGTGGGAAAACCACCATGATTAAGACTATTCTTGGAATGGTGGTGCCGGATAGCGGTCAGATTCTTTTTAACGGGCAAAAGGTGAATAACGACTGGAAATACAGAAGCCAGATCGGCTACATGCCACAGATAGGCAGATACCCTGAGAATATGACAATAGCACACATCATAGAAATGATGAAAGATATCCGAAAAGAAGGTGGGGTAGTACCTGATGATGAATTGATAAAAAGATTTGGCCTGGATACTATGATGGATAAAAAAATGCGGACACTTTCGGGAGGAACCACTCAGAAAGTAAGTGCTGCACTTGCCTTTATGTTCAAACCCAGTGTGCTGATTCTGGATGAACCTACTGCAGGCCTTGATCCTGTATCCTCAGAGACGCTAAAGGAGAGAATCATTCGGGAGAAAGACAAAGGGAAATTGATTCTGATCACCTCTCATATTCTTAGCGAACTGGATGATATGGTTACAAAAGTTATTTATATGAATGAAGGTAATTTCCTGTTTGAAAGACCACTCGCAGAGCTGAAAGAAATTACGGGCGAGGAAAAACTATCCAGAGCGGTAGCTAAGATTATGGGTAACAAATCAATTGGAAGGCCTTCAAACCAAATGCAACCGGTATGAAAAAAATATTAAAATATGTAATAGTAGATATCATACAGAACAAAATAGTGGTAATATATACTGCACTGCTTCTGTTGATATCGTTAAGTGTGTTTAATCTGGAGTCGAGTGCTGCTAAAGGAATGGCAAGCCTGCTCAATCTGATTTTACTGGTGGTACCATTGGTTTGCGTGATCTTTTCTACCATTTATGTTTACAACAGCTCAGAATTTACGGAACTATTAGTAAGCCAGCCATTAAAGAGGAAAACGATATGGCTTAGCCTTTTTGGCGGATTAGCCACTTCATTGTCTCTGGCTTTTCTCATCGGAGTAGGAGTGCCTGTGATGCTCTATCATGCAGATCCTACTGGATTGGTATTAATTCTTTCAGGGTTGTTCCTGACCGTAGTGTTTGTGAGCATAGCTTTTCTGGCCGTAGGCTGGACGAGAGATAAGGCGAAAGGGATAGGATGGGCGATTGCACTCTGGTTGTTTTTTGCATTAATATTTGATGCATTGGTTTTATTTTTACTCTTCCAGTTTCAGGACTATCCCCTGGAAAATGCGATGGTAGTAATGAGTTTCTTTAACCCTATTGATTTAAGCCGGGTACAGATACTCCTGCAGATGGATATATCCGCCTTGATGGGCTATACGGGTGCTGTATTTCGTGAGTTTTTTGGTAGCACTACCGGCATTCTTATTTCATTTTTTGGACTTTTAATTTGGATAGTGATACCTCTTCTGTTTTCATTAAGAAGTTTCAAAAGAAAGGATATGTAATGCTGCGGCAGATTTTATATGGATACCTGGCTAATGGGGAATAATAACCTTTATTCCGGATTACGCATTAGAACATGAATAGGTAAAATTTTGAGATATGCTCCACCAAAAGACTTCAATTCTTACCATATAAAACTAAAATCTTTAATGAATTTTATATTTTTGATTGGTGTGCAAAACGGGGAAGCTTACACCAGGTGTTAGAAAATTACAGCCATCTTTGTAATTGAATAATCCTAATGTGCAATCCGGGTTAAATAACCTTCTGAGAGGGTGCAAGCACCTGAGTACCTTGCTTTTGCAAACTGAGAAGTTCCCCGGATAAGGCTTGGAAATGGATGATGGGGACTATTGACGTTTTAATAAATAGTAAAATATTTTCAAAAGAAATAAAGATTTTCTTACCTTTGCGCTCCCAAAAAAGTTCTTTTAGATATATTATGGACTTGGGAGTCATACCATGTGTATGACGTTAACACCAAAAATTGTAAAAATGGCAAAAGAAATCACTGGCTTTATCAAGCTCCAGGCAAAGGGCGGACAAGCCAATCCGGCGCCTCCGATAGGCCCGGCACTCGGCTCCAAAGGAGTCAACATCATGGAGTTCTGCAAACAGTTTAATGCAAGAACCCAGGACAAACAAGGGAAAGTGCTTCCCGTAGTTGTTACCGTTTACGCGGACAAATCATTTGATTTTATCATTAAAACCCCTCCGGCTGCTATTCAGTTGAAAGAAGCTGCTAAAGTAAAGTCCGGAAGCAAGGAACCTAACCGTAGCAAAGTAGGTAAGGTAAGCTGGGCTCAGGTAGAAGAAATCGCTAAAGACAAAATGAGCGATCTGAATGCTTTCAGCATTGAAAAAGCTATGAAGATGGTAGCCGGTACTGCCCGCAGCATGGGAATTACCGTAGAAGGCAAAGCGCCCTGGGAAAGTTAATAACTCATTCCGCTCTGCGGGTTAAAAATTATTCAAATGATTACGAAAAAGAGAAAAATAGCAAACGGCAAAATAGAAGCTGATAAAGCCTATTCGCTGAAGGAAGCCTCTGCGTTGGTGAAAGAGGTAAATACGACAAAATTTGACAGCTCAGTTGACCTGCACATCCGTCTGGGTGTGGATCCTAAGAAAGCTGATCAGGCTGTGAGAGGTACTGTGTCACTGCCACACGGTACAGGAAAAACAAAAAGCGTACTGGTGCTTTGTACTCCTGATAAGGAAGAAGCAGCTAAGCAGGCTGGTGCCGATTATGTAGGCCTGGATGAATTTATTACCAAGATCGATGGCGGATGGACTGACGTGGATGTAATTATCGCTACACCATCAGTAATGCCTAAAATAGGTCGTCTGGGTAAAGTACTCGGTCCTAGGAACCTGATGCCTAACCCCAAAACCGGTACGGTGACCAATGATGTGGCTGCTGCCGTAAATGATGTGAAAGGTGGTAAGATCGCATTTAAGGTGGACAAGGCAGGAATCATTCATGCGTCTATCGGCAGGGTGAGTTTCTCTCCCGAAAAGATTGCAGATAACAGTATGGAACTGATTAATGCAGTAATTAAACTGAAGCCTGCAACCGCTAAGGGCACCTACCTGAAAGGGCTGAGCATGGCCAGCTCCATGAGTCCGGGCATTCCTATTGACACTAAATCAGTTCAGAGCTAATTAAATTATTTATCCGGCGTTAATGCCGCGTAAAACGAAACAGTATGAATAAAGAACAAAAACAGGAGGTGATAGATTTGCTGAAAGAAAAGTTCAGCCAATACACCAACTTTTATATTACAGATACTGAAAGCCTGACTGTAGGTCAGGTGACAGCCCTTCGCCGCACATGCTTCGACAAGAAGGTAGAAATGAAAGTGGCAAAGAATACATTAATCAGAAAAGCACTGGAGAGTCTTGACAATGAGAAGTATGCAGGAGTGTACGATTCATTGCAGAATGTAACTGCATTGATGTTTAGCGAAAGTCCTAAAGACCCCGCATTGATCATCAGCAGCTTCCGCAAAGAAGGCAATAGTGAAAGGCCGGCTTTGAAAGCAGCTTTCCTGAATGGTGAAATATTTGTGGGAGATAATCAACTGACAGCCCTCACCAAGATCAAGACTAAGAATGAGATGATTGCTGAGGTAATTGGCTTG
>JACFNA010000437.1 GCA_019455085.1 Chitinophagaceae bacterium | reverse complement strand
GGATCACCAGGATTTTGTTTGGCGATATATCCAACTCCTGGCAGGCGCGGACAGCTCCTAAAGCGTTCGTGTCATTGATTGCAAATATGATGTTGATCTGCGGGTGCGCTATTAAAGCGTCCCGCGATAGCTGAAAGGCGATCTCAGCGTTAGACTGAGTGTTTAACTTATAGACCTCGTCCACGCCTGGAAGCTCCGAACAAACGCCGTCAAGAAACCCGTTGCAACGTTCTTGCGTGTTCTCAAGATGGTACGTCAGAATAAGAATATTTGCTTTACCATCCCAATGCGATCTGGCATACCGTGCTGCCCAACAGCCGATGTCGTACCCCGCCTGAAAGTTATCCACTTTTACCACGGGGATATCCAGATCGCCTACCAGAGATTCGGCAATAACGGGTTTATTTTTCCGTTTGAACGATTCGACAATGCGCGCGTCGGAAAGTGGGTCAATAATTGTCGTGATCAAGGCATCCACCTGCTCCGAAAGGACTGCCTTTTCATTGAACAGTACGGTTTTTTCGTCGATAACGTTCTCAACACGCGCATCATTTTCAACGCGCAAGGCAGCCCCGCCATGTACCCGTTCAATTTTTCCCTCGCGTGCCAGTACCGTTAAGTCGCGGCGCACCGAGGCAACAGACACTTCCAGAACTTCAGTAAGCTTTTCCGTGGTGATAAAGTGCTGTTGCGAGATCAATTCAACGATCCGTTTCTGTCTTTGTATTGTCTTTTGGGCCACCTGGTCAGTCTCTTCTCTTTTGTCTTACAGAATGAAAAGCTCATTATAACAAAATTGCATGTTTGCAATCAATTTAATAATTCTATTTTAAATAGTGATCGTGAATATGACAGATTCCTTATAATGGATATGATCGTCTTTTATTGATTCAAATCGGTTACAGAAAAGGAGTGTAATTTGATGGCAAATTTAACCTCCATTCAGCGCTGCCAGATGCTTCTTGCCGGTCAGATCCCAGACCGCGTGCCGGTGGACTTGCACAATTTCATCATGGCGGCTCGG
>JACFNA010000436.1 GCA_019455085.1 Chitinophagaceae bacterium | reverse complement strand
GACGATAAAGTTGGGAACCAATGACAGCCGTTTGCCTTATCGTCTTGAGGTTCCCGAACAATTTGATGACAGTTATAGAAGTATTATTCATGCTTTTAAGGCGCTTTCTCCTTCACCCAGAATCATCTTGTTGTTGCCGGCTGCATCCTATCTTACGGATACCACAAGACAGGCAGATCAAATAATCTCACGGCTTATCATACCGCATATTCAACAGATTGCTTTTGAAGAGAAACTGGAGTTGATTGATCTGCACTCGATTACGCAGGAAAAAGGAAATCTTTTTCCTGATGGTTTGCACCCCTCTGCTGAGGGAGCGGGAATTATAGCCCGACGCCTGGCAGAAGCAATACAGCGGAAGCCGGCAAGAACATTTGATATTTTTGAAAAAATAAAATCACCTTATAAGGTTTCTTCTTTCCACGGATATGATTGTGCCGATTTTAGTTTTGAAGGGAGAGCAGCAAAAATTGTTAAACCCAGAGTTATAGCTAAAGGTCATCCCTGGATATGGAGAGCCAGATTTTGGGGGCACGAACCACAGACTGATATTGCGCTGCTCGATCGGGGATTTCATGTAGTGTATTGTGATGTAGCTGAATTGTTTGGCAATGCCGATGCAGTGGGTATTTGGAATCGTTTTTATCATTTCCTCCATAAGTCCGGACTGGCTGATAAAGCAGTATTGGAAGGGATGAGCAGAGGAGGTGTTTATATTTACAACTGGGCTGCGGAAAATCCGCGGAAAGTGGCCTGTGTCTATGCTGATGCTCCGGTATTAGACATGTTGACCTGGCCCGGTGGACGAGGCAGGGAGCCTGCCAGTCCGCGGGACTGGGAGATCTTTAAAAAGGACTATGGATATACGAGTGATGAAGAGACCCTTACTTTCAAAAACAACCCGCTGGACAAAATCAATCTCATCGTAAAAGGAAGGTATCCCATGCTACACGTAGTCGGTGATGCAGATGAGGTGGTTCCTGTGCCGGATAACACAGATTTATTTGAAAAGAAGATACTGGAAG
>JACFNA010000435.1 GCA_019455085.1 Chitinophagaceae bacterium | reverse complement strand
TACTAAAAATTCTATCCACTGAATCTTTCATTAATATTGCAGATTCTTTGTGCCTGGATAACATGGTTTCAGAGGAATTCTTTTTGATCTCCTCTTTAATGGCCTCATTCACAAACAAAAGTGTATTTTGTTTATCTAAAATCTCATTTCCCTTTTTGACTTCCTTTTCTACAGCTAAGGCTGTTTGCCGCTTGGCAACAGCTTTATCAATTAAATTTATTGCAATAGCTCCAACAACCCCAGCAATCAAACCGCCCAAAAAAAGTCCTATCAAACTCGCCAAGCTACCCAGCATCGGAATTACAAATGCAAATCCAGGAATAGCCAATAATCCTTTTTCAATTGTTTCACCCAATGCTATCGCACCAGCCGCAGCCAGACCTGCTGTTACAATTTTACCAACCTCAAGGATTAATATCCCAAACGGCTTATTTTTATTGTCTGGATTTTTTATATAGTCGACCGCATCTTTCAGTGACTTCCAGCTCTGCTTAAGCATAATCCACACTTTTTTGATGGCACCGACAATGGGGCCATATATTGCCGTGGCCACAGTAGCCATCAGCGTATTTCCTGCATTCAACACATGTTTTTTTAAATTGCTTACAAATGAGCCTATTGCAGACTTAATCGACCCAAGCAGAGTTTCCAGATTTTTCTGTGCTGATTTAAACCATATAACCAGCTTTCCTATTATTTCCTTCATAAACTCTGCAAGAAGCTGCATTAATACAGCTTGAAGCGCCGCCCCCCCCATCTTTAATGCCTCCTCCTTCTGAGTCTCTCTTCCTTCGTCTTTTAATCTCTTCTCCCCTTTTTTACGCTCCTCATCAAGGTATTGTTTTGATTTTTTATCCGCATTCTCCCAATGTTTATTTTTATCTTTCGAGTCCATTCTGTCGGCAGAATTATCACTCTTTCTATTATTTCTTTCTGCTGTTGTGTACACCTGAAGATTTTCTGGATTGTTAATTATTTTTCCCAACTTAGAATCATCGTTTGACATTTGCAACGATGCATCCTTGT
>JACFNA010000147.1:6506-8031 GCA_019455085.1 Chitinophagaceae bacterium | reverse complement strand
AATGATCTTCCTTTTGTTGCAATGGCTGTAGGCCTTGGAATATTTTTTAACCAACTGCTTGACAATACCGCTGTCCTGCAACTGACTTTCCCGTTTGTCGTAGCTTCTTTTATCACACAGACTATTAAAAGCACATTGCAAAGGCAATAGGTGTATCCTTATATCATTATCCGGCTAAGGTGGACTAAAGCCTATCAGGTCAGGATTTCAAATATATTACCCTACCCTTCAGGGCAGAACTATAGAAACCTTACTCAACAAAGGCTTTTGCCTCATTTTAAATAATTTAACGGGGCAACGGTAATATCTTCACTTTCTTAACAAATATCCTCAAATTGCATTATGAACTTTCCACAATTCGAAACTGGCAGGCTGATACTCAGACAATTCAGCGATGATGATCTGAACGATGTATTCAAAGGGCTCTCCCACCCCGAAGTAATTCGTTACTATGGAGTAAAATATAATTCACGCGAAGAAACCCAAAAGCAAATGCAATGGTTTAAAGAACTGGAAGAAAAGCAAACAGGAATCTGGTGGGCTATCACCGATGCCGCTGAACGCAATTTTATGGGTGCGTGCGGGCTAAACCAAATTCATCCGGAATTCAGAAAAGCAGAAATCGGCTTCTGGCTGCTTCCGGAATATTGGGGTAAAGGCATCATTGCCGAGACACTACCTTTAGTTTGCAACTATGGCTTTAATACAATCGGCCTGCACCGAATAGAAGCTTTTGTAGAAACTGAAAACGTGAATAGTAGGCATACTCTGGCGAAAATGGGTTTTATCCATGAAGGCACTATGAGAGATGCAGAGTTGAAAGATGGTAAATTTATCAGTCTGGAAATTCATGCACTGATACAATAGTCACCACTGTTTGGAGGCTGCTTCCTTACCCAACACATCCGAAAGAAGTTCCTATTTAATTATTTCAAAAAAAGAGTGTGTATATACCTGTTATACACTGATGAAATATTCTGGCAGGTTATAACTATTCTGTCTCTTATGAATGACAACCTTTAATTATTGCTTATACACCACTCCATCCTTCATTACGAACATCACCCTGCCAAACGCCTGTGCATCTTTCAACGGATCACCGTCAACGGCTACAATATCTGCCAGTTTCCCCACCTCTATGCTTCCTACCTGCTCCCCGATACCTATTAACTCGGCCGCATGAATGGTCGCTGCTTTGATTGCCTCCATTGCAGGCATTCCTGCTTCTATCATATAAGTAAATTCCAGCCAGTTTTTCCCGTGCTTATACACTCCTGCATCCGTACCAAATGCAATCTTCACTCCTGCTTTATATGCCCGTCCCAGAGTGGCCTGTATTTTAGGACCTATTTCCAATGCTTTTGCTGCCACCTCCGGTGGAAAATAACCGGGCTTCTTAGCAGAGTCTGCAACCGACCGTCCCGCAATCACCGTAGGCACATACCATGCCCCCTTCTCTTTAAATAATGCTATACACTCATCATCCATCAGGGTACCATGTTCTATAGAGGTAACGCCTGCACGT
>JACFNA010000147.1:0-6496 GCA_019455085.1 Chitinophagaceae bacterium | reverse complement strand
AGCTCTTTTTATCCCTTCGGCTCCATGTCCATGTGCCATCACCCTAAGCCCATAATCCTTCGCCGTCTCCACAATGGCACGCATCTCTTCCTCGGTAAATTGCGCCCCTTTACTATCGCTCGATACATCCATTACCCCTCCGGTAGCTACCATCTTTATCACATCAGACCCTTCTTTATAGCGCTGCCTTACGGCTTTCATCGCTTCATCGGCTCCATTTGCCACGCCTTCTTTAATTCCGGGATCTCCCATCAGATCAGACCTGTAACCATTGGTAGGGTCTCCATGTGATCCGGTGGATCCTATAGCGGTACCTGCTGCATAAATTCTCGGCCCCACCATTACTCCCTGATTTATTGCGCGTTTCATAGAGATCACTACACCACCTCCGGCATCACGTACAGTAGTAAACCCTGTCATCAGCGTAGTTTTTGCATAATTCACACTCCTATATATATAATCTGCTTCATTCAATCGAAACTCATCGAGATAACTCGTAGCTCCTATCTCTAATGATAAATGCACATGACAATCAATCCATCCGGGCATCACAGTCCTGTTTCTCAGATCTATCACTTTATCTCCTGTGGCAGCCTTCGCAAATCCGTTTTGTATGCCTGTAATCTTGTGCTGATCTATTACAATGGTGACATCATTTTTTGCTTTGTCTGACACCCCATCTATCAACGAGCCGCACCAAATCAAAGTTTTCTGTGCAGATAATTGTTGTACAAAGGCCAGCCCCAACAGCAGTATAAAAATCCTCTTCATAATATTTAGATTTGATTCCTTAAATGTAATGGATTTTTACACTTTCTTGTCAGCCAAAAAATTGAAACCGGAGGTGCAATTCAAAAAAAATTACCTTTGCAGCTTAATCAGTTACCCAATTCATTCCATGAAATCGATAGTATTCTTTCTGTTGGTATGCAGCACCTCCCTGAGTTTCGGCCAGTCTGACTACGGAATCAAAGGCGGCCTGAGCCTGTCGGGCATACGTGGCACGAATACTGACGATATATCTACCCTCGTAGGCTTTAATGCCGGCGCTGTCCTAAAATTTAATGTAGCAGACCAATGGACATTCAGCCCGGAAATTCTTGTATCCAACAAGGGATATAATGACGTTTTAATTCCTAATGGCACCACGGCTTATAAACTGACTTACCTTAGTTTTCCGTTAATGGCAGAATATCACCTATCGTCTAAACTATATCTGCAACTGGGGCCCGAACTCAACTTTTTCTTATCCGGAAAAATGAAGACAAGTAGCTACTCGGCAAATATCACCAACCGGTTTAACACCTTCGATGGCGCGATAGCAGGAGGACCCGGCATCCGGCTGGGAGAAAAGCTATTCCTGGAAGGACGTTATTCCTTCGGGCTCAGCCAGATCAACAAGGGAACACTCCTTTTTGGCAAACACCGCACCGGATCATTTCAGATAGATGCTGTGTATTTATTCGGGAAATAAACTTCTTCTGAATACAAACTTCCTCTGTCAGGGAAAAAGCATCTTCTCCGTTTCTTAAAAACAAAATCTCCACATCAGGCTAAACTTAATAGTTAGCCTGGCCTAATGAGGTTAAAACGAAATGGCCTCCGGAATTCAAAAGGCAGTTATTTCAGGCCCGAAAGTCGGGACTCAAATTGAAAATTATTTTTATCTTTTCACCTGACTTCCGAACTTCACCCCTGAAGAAGGCAGCTCTCCGCTTTTAAAATAATTGTGTGAAACATCAGGCTTAAGTAAAAAAAATAACCGCCCCCATGATCGAAATAAAAAATCTTCGCAAATCGTATAATGGCCACGCAGCACTGAAGGGCATTTCGTTCGCCATACAGAAAGGTGAGTTTTATGGCTTGCTCGGGCCCAACGGCGCCGGAAAAACTACCACCATTTCTATCATGAGCTCCATCCTGAAGCCCGACAGTGGTGAAGTAATCATAGATGGAATGAACATAGACACTCATCCGGGTCAGGCGAAGCAACTGATTGGAGTAGTGCCCCAGGAAATAGCACTCTACGGCGACCTGACCGCATCAGAAAATCTGCACTTCTGGGGAGGCCTTTATGGTGTCTCAAGTTCCGAGTTAAAAAAACGATCTGAAGAAGTTTTGCATCTTTTTGGGTTGTACGACAGGCGTAATGATAACGTCAAGACATATTCAGGAGGGATGAAACGGCGAATCAATATAGCAGCTGCATTACTGCATCAGCCGAAGATTCTTTTTATGGATGAACCCACCGTGGGGATAGATCCACAAAGCCGTAATCTCATTTTTGAGGTAATTGAAAAGTTGCACAAAGAAGGTATGACCATTGTTTATACCACACACTACATGGAAGAGGCTGAAAGATTTTGCGATCGGATTGGGATTATTGACAATGGGCAGATCATTGCAGAAGGCACTTTGAAAGAACTAAAGAGCAACAGTGCGCTTAAAGAGGTGGTTGTGGTCACATACGACCATGCAGACGAAAGTAAGCTAAAGGAGCTTTCTGCCCAATGGCCGGACTCAAATCTCTCAGAGAATAAGATTTCATTTTATGCTGCTGATGTGCAATCAGCCCTGTCAGGAATCATATCCGGTTCAGGCCAGATGGGTGCTGATATCAGCAATATTGAAATCCAAAGAACTAATCTGGAAACAATCTTTCTCAGTTTAACCGGTAAACAATTAAGAGACTAATCATGATCAGACTAGCTTTAAAAGACCTGAAATTATTCTTAAAAGACAGGCGATCCATGCTGATGACTTTCGCTATCCCTATTGCGCTAATCAGTCTTTTTGCATTCGCCTTCGGCGGTGTGGGAAAAGGAAATGAAGAAACCAAAATTTCAATGCAAATAAGTGACCTGGATAACACAACGCTTTCAAAAGATGCCGTAAACATTTTCACTACGCTCAAAAATGTAGATGCTAAAGTAGTGCCTATCGAATCCGCACAGGATGCAATAAAGAAAGGAAAAGAAAGTAATGTACTGGTTATCCATAAAGGGTTTGCAGATTCCCTTGCTGATGGAGGAGAACTGCCTTTAGAGTTGCAATACGATGAAGCTAAGGAAATTGAAGTGGGGCTATTACAACAATCTCTGATTCCTAAAGTAGCTACCATCCCCTTCAGCCTGGGAAACCCAAAGGCTATGATGGCAAGCAGGTTTGAAAAAATGACAGAAAATTCAAGTCCTGAACTGAAAGAAAATATTCAACATCAGTCTGATAATTTGTTTGAGACGCTGTCAAAAGGAATTGCTGAAAACTCAACTACTCAGGACCCTTCTTCAGCCTTTTTCGGCAACGAAGTAAAGATGACAAAACTTGTAGCAGCAAAGAAAGATAATGGACTGGGGCTTATCCAGGCCGTTGCAGGTACAGCCGTAATGATGTTGTTATTCTCAGTAGTGGGTATCGGAATGAGTCTGCTGGAAGAGAAGCAGGAAGGCACGCTCAAAAGGCTGCTCTATGCCCCAATGAATCCGCTAAAGATTCTTTTCGGAAAAATGATTTCAGCCAACATTATTTCTATCATCCAGTTAATAGTAATGTTTCTCTTTGCCGCACTGGTATTTGGGCTGGAGATTAACAATCACATCACGGGCTTGCTCATCACCATTATCGCCACAGCGTTTGCCTGCTCTGCATTTGGAGTGTTCCTTGCATCCTTTGCCAAAACCCGCCAACAAGTACAGGGATTATCTACTCTGATTATTCTGGTTATGAGTGCCATTGGCGGCAGTATGATTCCCATATTCTTCATGCCCAGCCTGATGCAAAAAGCAGCAGTACTTTCCGTCAATTATTGGAGCATCCAGGGCTTTTTTGATATTCTCTGGAGAAATCTTTCCATATTCAGTACCACTTTTTTGTCAAGGATACTTGTGTTGGTACTTATTGGTGTAATCCTCAACACTCTTGCGGTATTCATGTTCAGAAGGAATATTCTCAAAATGAGCTAATGAAAGTTACGGCTTCAATGCCCGTTCGCTTCAGTTGCTCTATCTTTTCATAGAATATATCCTGTCAGAGAGAAAATAATTACATTCAATAGCTGTTAAATATTAATTGGACACGGCGCACGTTATAACATAATAAAAAAAGAAAACTGAAATTCGCTAATCTATTCTTATAGAAATAAAATGATTTTACCCCGGCAGCCCAGTATCGCCATCTTTCTGATTCTTGCCACGTTGTGCCTGACGCCGCTAATCTCACCGCCACTCGCGCTGTTAATGGGTATTATCCTGGCTCAAATCATTGAACATCCATTTCCTGACCACACCAAAAAGGCCACTTCATTTCTGCTGAAAGCATCTGTAGTAGGGCTTGGGTTCGGGATGAATGCCAGCACAGCACTCCGGGCAGGCAGGGAAGGATTCATTTTCACCATTGCAACCATCTCATTAACGCTTTTTCTGGGTATTCTCCTGGGTAAGCTCTTCAAGGTTGAAAAAATAATTTCGTTTCTGATTTCAGGTGGAACAGCCATTTGCGGGGGAAGTGCAATCGCAGCACTCTCGCCGGTGATAAAAGCCAAACAGAATCAAATAAGTGTTGCACTGGGTGTTGTCTTTATCCTCAACTCTGTGGCACTATTAATTTTTCCTTTCATTGGTCACATTTTACAAATGACGCAGGCAGATTTCGGTTTATGGTGCGCGGTAGCTATCCATGATACCAGTTCGGTCGTAGGCGCTGCGGCAAAATATGGAGATGAGTCTTTACGTGTAGCTACCACCGTTAAGCTTGCACGTGCATTATGGATTATTCCATTAGCCTTTTTTAGCTCATTCATATTTAAGAGCAAAGACACCAAAGTGCAGATACCTTACTTCATCGGGTTATTTATAGTAGCTATAATCATTAACACCTACGTGCCGGCAATCCAAACCATAAGCCCGTACATAGTAAGTATTGCAAAAGCCGGACTCACACTTACACTATTCTTAATCGGCACAGGGCTTTCAGGGAAATTGTTGAAATCGGTAGGCGCATTGCCTATCATTCAGGGAACAGTCCTCTGGCTTATTATTTCAATAGTGACACTCGTAGCTATCCTTTACTACTAGGAGTTTTACATGTCCTGCTCTTTTTGTTTTGAAATTTTCCTGAAACGCAGCAGGCTACTTTCCTACCCAAAAGACATTGGCCGATCCATCCATTTCCATCTACCCAATAACATAAAAAATTATAAAAACACGCAATTAAGTCCTTCTATCTTACCAAAGTCAGCTACTTTTATTCCCTAAATCAGTAACATGAAATGCCTCATCTGTTATCTTCTTTCTGTATCCCTTTTACTCAGCCATTCCGTTACTGCCCAGCAATACGACGACCCCATACCGGTGCACGATACTTTCTCGATCTATTCAAACCATGTAAAAGAATCAAGAAACATTAATATCTGGCTACCGCCTGATTACAAGAATGACACAGTCACTTTTCCCGTCATGTACATGGCCGATGGCGGAATCGTTCAGGAAGACTTTCCACACATTGCCAACACCTTTGCAGAATTGATTACAGAAGGAAGCATACCACCAATGATACTGGTGGGTATTCAGAATACCCAGAGAAGGAGAGACCTTACCGGCCCTACCGAAGTGGCAGCAGATAAAGAAATAGCGCCCATAGTAGGAGGCTCAGCAAATTTTCGCGCATTCATAAAAGAAGAACTTATCCCTGAAATCAACAAACGCTACCGCACCAATGACAAGAGAGGTATTCTCGGCGAGTCGCTCTCCGGCCTGTTTGTGATGGAAACATTCCTGCGCACCCCTGAGATGTTTGATTATTACATTGCTTTTGATCCTTCTTTGTGGTGGAATAATCACTTTCTTGTTCGGAATGCTAATGATCTCCTTACAAACTTTCCGGAAGATAATAAGGTACTATGGTTTGCCGCTTCCGGTGTCAAGGGAATGTCGGCTGACACCAAAGCGATTGCAAAAGTGCTGCAAAAGAAAAACCTGCAAAACCTCCGGTGGACTTATGTATCTGCTCCAAAAGAAAAACACAATACCATATTTAGGGCAACTAAAGTGCAGGCGCTTAAATGGGCTTTAGGGAAACAATAATCCTTCATCCTCGGTTCACGGGCAATGGTCTTACCATCTTAATAAAGCACTTGCCCACGTAAACCCGCTACCAAATGCCGCAAGACAAATCAGATCGCCTTCTTTAACTTTGCCTTGCTCCCAGGCCTCGCAAAGCGCTATGGGAATAGAAGCGGCTGTAGTATTTCCATATTTCTGGATATTATTAAACACCTGATCATCTCTCAATTGCAGTTTCTTTTGCACAAACTGAGAGATGCGGAGATTGGCCTGATGGGGTATTAGCAGGTTGATATCTGTTGTCTGAAGATTATTAGCATCGAGTGATTCTTTTATAACTTCCGGGAATTTTTCAACAGCTACCTTAAACACACTTTTTCCATCCATAAACGGATAGGTCTGTGCCTTATCGATCATGGCATGGCTGAAAAACATCT
>JACFNA010000146.1 GCA_019455085.1 Chitinophagaceae bacterium | reverse complement strand
GTTAGTTACCGAACTGGGGAATTATATCAAAAGCCTTCCTCAGGATGAGGTAGATAACATACTGTATTTTCAGGTATCAGAGGGAACCACAGGAGATACTTCGCCCTACCAGGGAGCCAGCGTTCCGGTAGATCCGCAGTATAAGATATTACCTGCTGACTGGATGGATTTCCGCATGGAGGTCTGGGATAAGTATAAAGAAGCATTGTGGAGAGATGGCCAGACGGTAATTCCATTTCTTTTTACTGACGATGCCAATACGGACAGAGAGCGTAACTGGCAATTGCAGAATCTCAATAGGTTTGGAGCCAAGAAAGGCCAGTTTGGCCACGGGTATAACAATAATAATATTTTTCGTCTGATTGCCCCATGGCTCAATTTGCAAAAAGATGCGAGAGATAATGACATCCTCATTTTTGCCAGAGGCGAGTGGGATAATATCTTATTGGCGCAAGGCTGGGTGCAGAAGAACCCTCCGCTGGCATTTTATTGGTCTGCTATCGCCGCTTTGTTTTTTGATATCAATTACTGGAACCCGTTGGTGGAAATTATTGACAATGGTGAATTGTACGCTGATGGCCTGTCTTTTTATAACTCTCATGTGGGATCGCTTGGAAACCCTTCTAAAGCTACCTACGCTTTTTGTGCAATGCACAGGATGTTGGAAGTGCTGGATGTAAAAGAATTTCCAGAAGCTACCTATGGTCAGGCTGTGAGAACGAATATTCAGAGATATAGAAACATCATTGCAGATTTTGCAGCAAGGGGAGCTATGATAGGTGATGAATCCACACTCCCTGCCAACAGCATTGCCAGCAGAAGGCGGATGGACTATAACGATATTGGGTGGAGTATTTATGAAGGCAACTTCTATAAGTATCTGGAGCAGATAGATCCGGAAACTACCAGTGATGCATATTGGAATTTGGATCAGACCATATATGGAAGATTTGCGAGAGGGTTCAGGCAGGGAGCAAATAATAAAATGTATTTTAAGCTTGACCCTGGATTCTTCAATAGTGCCGACCCACAGAAGGTGAGCATCACTATTACGAGCAAGGATATCGGTGCCGGAAGTTGGGAGTTGCTTTACTTCGATGGGGCAGAGATGGTGAGCGCAGGTACTGTTACTAATTCCGGAACAGACAAATGGGTGAAGAATGTATTCGCGATCAGCTGTGCCGTATTCACAGGGAGTCTTGAGAGAGGGGCTGATCTGATTATCCGTCAGGTAGGGTCGGAAAATACATTTTTCCATTTAGTTGATTTGAAAAGAGAAGAATGATGGAGAGTGGAATAGTGGGCTTAAAAAGTGAGGTTTGATATTAAAGTAAAGCGGAAGAGGTAATACATTTTTTCATTTGATTGAATTAAAAAGAATATCCTGAAAATTATCATGAAAATCAGATTTATAGTTATTGTATCTATGATTGTGTGCGGAGGACTTATGCTGAGTAGTTGCAAGTCGGGCCATGCACAAATGCCCAATATTGTTGTCATTTGTGTGGATGACCTGGGTTATGGAGATTTATCCTGTTATGGGGATGCGGATGTGGCTACACCCAATGTGGATCGGTTAGCAAACGAAGGCTTGCTTTTTACCGATGCGTATGCCACTGCATCTATTTGTACTCCTTCACGATATTCTTTGCTGACAGGCAGATACCATTGGAGAAGCACTACTACCTGGAGTGTGGGGAAAATAAAGGATGTAAGTATTGCGCCGGGAGATGCAGGATTAACCATAGATACCAGTATGATTACCATCCCCAAGGTGTTGAAAAAGAAAGGATATGTGTCAGGGGTAGTGGGTAAGTGGCATTTGGGCTTAGGGCCTGCAGGAGGACCTGACTGGAATGGAGAAGTGGATCTGAGTCCACTGGATATCGGATTCGACTATTCATTTATTATGCCGGCGACAGCAGACAGAGTGCCTTGTGTATTTGTAGAAAACAGGCATGTAGTAGGGCTAAACCCGGCAGATCCGATAAGGGTTAGCTACGAAAAACCTATTGGCGATACTTCACAGATTTATAATCCGGATGTGACTCCTGATGTAATTGTTACCTATACACCCGAGAACGAACGCAAGAAAGGAGAGGTGTTAATGCAGCCCAGTTTTGGTCATGATCAGACAATTATAAATGGAATTCCAAGAATTGGATATATGACGGGTGGACAAAGTGCGCTCTGGAAAGATGATGAGGTAGCCAGTACATTCGCCGGCAAAGCAATTGACTTTATTGACAAAAACAGTAAGAAGCCGTTTTTCTTATATTTTGCTACACACGATCTGCACGTGCCGCGTGTGCCGAACAAAGCATTTGCGGGTAAGAGTAAGATTGGAATTTATGGGGATGTCATAATGCAGATGGACTGGACTGTAGGGCAAATATTGAAAAGGTTGGATGAACTTAAACTTACAGAAAATACAATAGTGATTCTGACAAGTGACAATGGGCCTGTGATTGATGATGGATATAATGATGGTGCTTATGAAGGAATTAAAGCGCATAGACCATCAGGTGAATATAGAGAAGGGAAATACAGTGCTTATGAAGGCGGTACCAGAATTCCGTTTATCATCAGATGGCCGAAGGAGATTAAGCATGGAAAGTCTGGAGCGATGTTCAGTCAGGTAGATCTGTTAGCGACTCTGTCGGATATAGTAGGAAATAAGAATACTGATAATTATGGAATTGACAGTAGGGCTTTTAAGGAAGTGCTCACAGGAAAAAAGGATAAGGGCAGAGATTATGTGGTTGTGCAAAATATGAATAAAACTCTGTCAGTAATAAAAGGTGGGTGGAAATACATTGAACCTTCTGATAAGCCCAGGCTTAACCAATATACCAGGCCAGTTACAGATCTTGGAAATATGGAAATACCTCAGTTATTCAATCTAACAAACGATCCGGACGAGGAACACAATGTTGCAAAAGAATATCCTGATAAATTGAAACAGATGGAGTTGATTTTGGCAGATGAAAAAAAGTAATAAAAATAAAAACTAAATCAAAAAATGAAAATCATGAAAAAACTATTGTTAGTACTTGCAATGACCTTTATGACAGGCCTTGTATTTTCGCAGAAATCTCCTGGCAAACTTACTCCAATGTCGGGTATTACGCTTACAAAAGATCAACGGGCCAAAATCAATGAGGTAAATAAAAACGTGGTTAAGCAGATCGAAGCCATCAAGGCAGATTCAAACTTGAGCAAGAGAGAAAAGTTTGAAAAGACCAGGGAAGTAAGAGAGGGTCAGGAGGAATCAATCAAGAAGTTGCTTACACCTGAACAGTATGCAAAGAGGCAGGAAAACATTGAGAAGATTAAGACACAGAAAGAAAATTAGTGCTTTCCTGATATCAGAACAGCAGGTATTAATCTGACATTAATTTGAGATGTTCGATGGGTGCTCTTTTTTGCCTGTGTAGTATTTGAAGCCGGTATTATTATAATATTAAATCAAAACAAGATGAAAAATAAAAGAAGAGACTTTTTGCGACTGAGCGGATTAATCGGTCTCAGTACGCTGTTAAAGCCTATAGAAGGCCTGTCAAAAGACTCAGAAGTCAGGGATATGAGCTTTATGAGCTCAGGTACTGCCGGATTTAACATGTGTGGCTATAGTGCCCCTAAGATTGATAACGTGAGGGTAGGGGTTATAGGTGTAGGAAATAGAGGCCAGGCAGCGGTTTACAGGTTGAGCCAGATAGAGAATGTCACCCTAAAAGTGTTGTGTGATGTACAGAGGGATAAAATAGATTTCGCATTGAAGCGTATTAAAAATTCAGGGCAGAAGCCAAAGATCCTTACCGGAAGCGAAGACTGGAAGCGCGTTTGTGAGATGAATGACATTGACCTGATTTATATAGTTACGCATTGGGCACTACACACACCTATAGCAGAGTATGCTATGAAGAATGGTAAACATGTATGCGTGGAGGTTCCGGCTGCTACCACGGTAGATGAGGCGTGGCGATTAGTGGAAGCCTCAGAAGCTAATAAGCGTCATTGTATGATGCTTGAAAATTGTTGCTATGATTTTTTTGAGCTGCTGACTTTAAATATGGCAAGGCAGGGTTTCTTTGGTGAAATCTTCCATTGCGAAGGAGCATATATTCATGATTTAAAGGAAAATATTACCCGAAAGAATTTTAAGTGGCACATGTGGCGACTCAAAGAGAATTATGAACGAAAGGGAAACCTGTATCCCACACATGGGCTTGGGCCTGTATGTCAGATAATGAATATCAACAGAGGAGATAAATTTGATTATCTGGTGTCCATGTCCTCGGCCGACTTTATGCTGGGTCAGTATGTGGAAGACCTTGCCAAAAAAGACGATTTTTATCAGCCTTACGTAGGAAAAGACTATAGGGGTAATATGAATACCTCAATAATTAAGACACAAAAGAAAAAAACTATCATGCTGCAACATGATGTGACTTCTTCCAGACCCTATTCGCGCATTCATTTGATCAGCGGAACCAAGGGCACTGCGCAAAAATATCCTTTGCCTGATGGAAAAGAATCTGGCCGTATTGCTGTAGATCACACAGGATGGCTTCCCAAGGAGGAGGTTGAAAAGTTAAGAGAAAAATATAACCCGGCTATAATAAAAAGAATCGGAGAACTGGCTCGAAAGGTAGGAGGGCACGGAGGAATGGACTTTCTAATGGATTGGCGCACCATTGACTGTTTAAGGAATGGGCTGCCGCTTGATCAGGATGTGTATGATGCGGCGCTTTGGAGTTGTATCTTCCCTTTGAGTGAAGAATCAATTAAAAATCGTTCAAAGTCTATGGACATTCCGGACTTTACCAGGGGCAACTGGAAAACCAATACGCCTGTGGATGTGACACTCAGCAAAGGCGGAAACACGGGAATAAAGGATATTTCGAAGCCTCAAAAGGAAGATTTTGTTTTATAGCTTAAGGAGATTGGGTATGTGCTACTTAATTGTAAAAAGTCTCAAAGCCCGATGATAGAAATAGTAAGGGTCTTGAAACTGAAGGCAGGTTCCCGGTCATAGGCGGATGTATAATGATGAAATCACTTTTAGATATTTTAAATCGTTACCCTAAATCATATTTTTTAATCTTAAAATGGCGTATTATGAAAAAAAATTACCTATTACGATTCTTGTTACTGGTGATTGCTACAACCGTATTTGGCACTTCGTCACTGGTGGCACAAACTCCTTTCATCACTGTATGGAAGACAAGTAATTCCGGAGTAACCGGGAATAACCAGGTATCTATTCCGGCAACGGGTGATTACTCCTACGCATGGGAAGAGACCACTAATCCGGCAAATAACGGTAGTGGTACCGCCAGTGGCAGTGTGACAATTACCTTCCCGAGTAGTGGTACCTACCGGGTTAGTATTACACCCACAGGAGCTACCCCATTCAACAGAATAGAGTTTAATAATGGAGGGGATAAGCTCAAGATACTCAGAGTGGAGCAATGGGGTAGTACCGCCTGGAGCTCGATGGGAAATGCGTTTTATGGCGCGGAGAATCTTACAGTAACCGCATCCGATATACCCAACCTGAGTGGTGTTACAGACATGTCTCACATGTTTCATGGAGCTGCAAGTTTAAACAACGATAACTTATCCTCATGGGATGTAAGCAATGTAACCAATATGTCCTACCTTTTTGCAGGGGCATCGTCGTTTAGTAAGAATCTTGCTACATGGGATCTTAGCAATGTCACTGACGTATCGCACATGTTTCATGGCGCGTCTGCATTCAACAATAATCTTACAGGATGGGCTGCAAATCTTGGAAAGGTCACTGATATGTCGTACATGTTTGCAGATGCCACCAGTTTTAATTCTAATTTGACAAATTGGGACTTGAAGACAGTGAAGAATATGTCGCACATGTTTGAGAATGCCACTAGTTTTAATATAGCTATTGCTACGTGGGTGTTAAGAGATGTTACTGACATGTCCTATATGTTTAGCGGAGCTACCTCATTTAATAAACCACTTAATACATGGGCAACAATGCTGGGTAATGTTACAGACCTGTCATATATGTTTGCAGGTGCCACCAGTTTTAATGCGTCTCTTGCGGGCTGGAATCCAGGTAGCGCCCTAAATATGTCACACATGTTTGAGAATACTACTAGTTTTAATCAGGCCCTGAATACATGGAAGGTGGGTAGCGTTAAGGATATGTCTTATATGTTTGCCGGCTCAGCTTATAATTTGATTCTGACTGCCTGGGACGTGAGTAATGTGGAGGATATGTCGCACATGTTTGAAGGTGCTACGGCATTTAATAAGGGATTAAGCGGATGGGGAGCCAAGACTTCAAAGGTTAAGAACATGTCTTATATGTTTGCAGGAGCTACCTCAATGAATTCAAACCTGACAGGATGGGATTTATCGAGTGTGACAGATATGTCGCACATGTTTGAAGGCGCTACAGCATTCAATATTATTCTGGCATCATGGAATGTGAGCAATGTTAAGAACATGGCTTACATGTTTGCGGGTGCCACAAGCTTTAATGCCACTTTCTTTAATGGTACTTCAGACTGGGATGTGAGCAATGTAGTAAATATGGAGGGGATATTTGCCGGTGCTACAGCTTTTAACAAGTCTCTTGAACTGTGGAATCTTAAGAGCCTTTCAGGGGCTATCTCGATTGCAAATACCGGTATGAGCTGTGAAAACTATAGTAATACGCTTCATGCATGGGCGAATAATCCAGATCTTCCGTCGGATATTGTATTAAATGCGAATGGATTGAGCTATAGCTCTCTTCAGACTATTGTGGATGATAGGGACAAACTTATCAATGATTTTGGTTGGACAATTAATGGCGACGCTTTGGGGGCCTGCTCAGTTGTACTTCCTGTTCGTCTTATTAGTTTTGATGTGCAAACTGACAATGCAGGTGTAAGATTGATTTGGTCAAGTGCCAATGAAGAAAATTTCAGAGGCTATGCGGTGGAAAGAAGTAAAGATGCTTCTGGCTGGAGTGAGATTGATTTCATTAATGCAAAGAATGGAAGCCAACAGAGGGCAGATTATGCTGTAGTGGACAATCAACCTTTTTCCGGAAATAATTACTATCGACTGCGCCTGGTAGATAAGGATGGTACTTATTCTTATTCTGAGATTAAGAAAGTTACTTATACCGGAAGTGCCTCAATTAATCTTTATCCTAATCCGGCAAAGAGTCGTGTTTCCGTTTCCGGACTATCCGGTAAGTCGCTATTAAAATTGGTAGATGGCAATGGCAAGGTTTTACAAACTATGAATGTGCAGGCTCCTGTTGTAAGTATCAATGTCAGTGGATTACAGAGAGGGGTATATAGCCTGGTAATTGTAAGAGATAATGGGCAAGTGGTGACCAAGAGGATTATGAAAGAATAATTTGTAGAAGAGTTCTATTTAGAATGGTGCAATTGTAGTTACTGTTCTTTCAGAAACTTTAGGGGGCTGTGCCTGAAAAATAATTAGGCGCAGCCTCCTTTATTTTTAATGGTCAGTGAATGGTCTCCCTATTCACAATTCCCATCTGCATCGCAGGATTCGCCCTGTGCCACAATTTTCAATCCGGGCTTTCTGCTTTTTGCCCAGTCTTCGTGTGCCGTTACCAGCGTATCGAGAAATATCTGTGTGGGTTGTGCACCAGATACTCCGTATTTATCATTCAGTACAAAGAAAGGAACACCGCTAATACCCAAATTTGATGCTTCCTGAATATCCTGTTTTACTTTATAAGCAAACGTGTCGTCAGTGAGGGCTTTTTCAATTTCTTCCCTTGTAAGTCCCGCGCTCATCGCCTCCCGGGTAAGTGTGTTTTTATTTCCAAGATCCTTACCTTCTGTGAAGTACCCTGCAAAGAGTATTTCCACGAGTTTATTCCCTATTCCTTTTTCTTTAGCAATTTGAATAATTCTGTGTGCATCAAAGGTGTTAAATGTGATTGCTTTTTCGAAGTGAAAATCAAGCCCTGCGGCTTTAGCTGTTTGGGTAATTTGTTGTTGCATAGCCTCTATTTCTG
>JACFNA010000145.1 GCA_019455085.1 Chitinophagaceae bacterium | reverse complement strand
GTTGATGATGGCGTTATTAACAGCCGTACTGATATCATTTCTGGCTTTATCCAGAGCCAACTGCTGATTACGTATGTTGATGTCTGTTACCTGCATCTGCCTGTTCACATTGCCTCCCTGAAAAATCGGAATGCTGATACCTATCTGGGCAGAAGGCCCATAAGTCTGGTTAAACAAGTTAAAGCCCGCACTGCTGCTATTCTTATTAAAATTATAATTGCCTGTAATGGTAACCGATGGTAATCTCCCGGCTTTTACTTCATTTCTTGTTTCAAACAGTACCTTAAGATTTGTATTTGCCAAAAGAATGTCAGGATTCTGAAGTGCAATCTTCTCTTCAATTTCTGATAACAGAGGCAGCGCATTGACCTCAATGCTATCACCTACAATAAAAGAGGTATCTGCCGGCTTTCCCAAAAGATTATTCAGGGAGCTTTTAGAAACTGCCAGCGCATTTCGAAGTGAGAGGAGATTTGACTGTTGCTCATTCAAATCCACTTCCGCTTCCAATACTTCGTAACGTGCTCCTGTTCCTATCTCAAACTTCGCCTTTGACAGGTTCCAGCGATCCTCATAGAGTTTTATCTGCTCCTGAGTAGCCTCTATTTGTTCTTTCAGCGTGATGATGTTGTAATAAGCAGAAATAACGTTATAAACCGTCTCATTCAATGTTTTCCGAAACGACAGTTCTCCAATCCGTTGCAGTTCATCCAGTTTTCTCTTGGTTGCAAACATCTTCATTCCGTCAAACACCCGCCATACCACCTGCACACCTGCACCTATACTCTGCGAGGTATTCCCTCTTTTTTCTATGACCGTACCGGTATTCAGTTTTTGCTTAAGGTTATTAGCCCCCATGTTTTTATTCACAAAAGCGTTCACCTCAGGTAATGCCCCGGCGCTTCCCCATGTGTTATTAATCTCGCTTATCTCTGTGGAATTCCTTGCAATTTGCACATCAAAATTATGCTCGATAGCAGCCTTGATAGCATCCTGTATGGAGAGCACCTGCTGCGCAACCACAGGTAATGATATACAAACTGAAAAAAATAAAATTCCTATCCTATATCGCCACTTCATGAGTTTTTCTCTTTTTAGATGATAAGAATCCGTACATAGCAGGTACTACATACAGTGTAAGTATCAACGAAAACATAACGCCACCGACAATCACTATTCCCAGAGGAATGCGGCTGGTGGAGGCCTCTCCAAAAGAAAGCGCAATGGGCAGGGCTCCCAGCGACATCGCCAGGCTGGTCATCAGAATTGGCCTGAGCCTCATGTAGGCTGCCTCAACTACCGCCTTTGACTTTTCCATTCCCCGATCACGCAATTGATTGGCAAATTCCACTATCAAAATTCCATTCTTGGTTACAAGTCCTATCAGCATAATCATTCCAATCTGTGAGAAGATATTAAATGTCTGATCAAAAACCCATAAGGATAACAATGCTCCGGCCAAAGCCAATGGTACTGTAACCATGATAATAAACGGATCAATGAAACTCTCAAACTGAGCCGCAAGTACCAGATAAATTAAGATAAGTGCCAGTACAAACGCAAACATCGTATTCCCTGAACTCTCCTGAAAGTCGCGCGAAGTACCCGTCAGTGCTGTATTGAAGGTTTCATCCAGCAACTCTTTCGAGATTCTGTCCATTTCAGCAATACCATCACCTACAGTATAACCCGGCTGCAATCCTGCTGAAATAGTGGCTGATTTATACCTGTTAAAGTGATATATGGTAGGTGGTGCGGAGGCCTCTTCTGTGGTAACCAGGTTATCTATATTAATCAGTTTACCCTGATTATTTCTCACCATAATTTTAGAGATATCTCTGGGGTCTTCTCTGTTCTTTCTATCCACCTGACCCAACACAGAATATTGTTTTCCTCCTTTGTAAAAATAACCCAGCCGGCGATCGCTGTAGGCTAGCTCCAGGGCATGGTTAATATCCGTAACGCTTACCCCTAATTCACTTGCGCGCAGGCGATCCACCTTAATCCGCAATTCCGGTTTATTAAATTTCAGATCTGCATCAGCTGCCTGAAGGATATGGCTTTCTCTTGCGGCATCCAGAAACTTAGGCAACACTTCCCTGATCTTCTCAAAGTCGTTGTTTTGCAATACATACTGTACAGGCTGGCCTCCCCTTCTGCTCACGCTAATCGTCTGATCCTGCATGGCAAAGGCTCTGCCCTCAGAAAACTTACTCAGATTTCTGTTTACCATATCCACTATTTCCTGTTGAGACCTTACACGATCTTTGGGATCTGTCAGTGTCACCCTGATCATTCCACTGTTTGCGGAGCCTCCACCAAATCCGGGAGATACCATCGTAACCATCACATCTCTTTCCGGCACAGAATCCATCAGGAACTTATCCAGCTTATCCATGTAATTCTCCATATACTCATAGTTGGCTCCTTCAGGGCCTGTGATCGACAACCTGAACTGGCTCCTGTCTTCCATTGGCGCCAGTTCCGATGGCAATCCCTGATATATGAAATAAATGATAGCAAGACAGGCTCCAATAAGGATAAAGGTGACCCATTTAACCTTCATAAATGCAGCCAGGCTTTTCTTATAACCACTCTCCATACCCGTAAAGAAGGGCTCTGTCCATCGGTATAGCCGCGTGTGCCCCATCTTCTTTCTGGTCATCTTTACATTGAGCACAGGGGTAAGGGTAAGCGAAACAAAAGCAGATATCAACACGGCGCCTGCCACCACAATCCCAAACTCACGGAAGAGCCTGCCCACAAACCCTTGTAGAAATACAATGGGTAGGAAAACGACTGCCAGCGTGAGCGAGGTTGCAATTACCGCAAAATAGATTTCCCGAGTGCCCTCGCTGGCCGCCCGGTGTTTATCCATCCCCCGTTCAATCTTCTTAAAAATATTTTCCGTGACGACTATGCCATCATCTACTACCAGACCTGTAGCCAATACAATCCCTAACAAGGTGAGTACATTAATTGAAAATCCAAAAATGTACATGATGAAAAAGGCACCTATAAGAGATACAGGTATATCAAACAGAGGCCGCAATGCAATAATCCAGTCTCTGAAAAACACAAAGATGATGAGTATCACCAGGCCCAGTGCTATAAACAAAGTCTCTTCTACTTCAGAGATAGCCCTTTTGATAAACACTGTCTGATCGGTTGCAATATCCAGTTTGAAATCTTCCGGCATATCAATCTTCAGCTGTGCTACTCTCTTATAAAACTCGTCAGCTATAGACACATAATTTGATCCGGGCAGCGGGATGATTGCCAGCATAATCATAGGTGTACCACTTTCCTTCAATCCTGATTCAATACTCTCAGGCCCCAACACCACCTCACCTATATCCTTCACCTTTATGTTAACCCCATTGACATTTTTCACAATCAGATTGGCGAAATCCTCCTCAGTATATAACCGCCCAAACGTACGGATGGTAAGCTCCATCTTATCACCGCTCAGTTTTCCCGAAGGCAACTCTACGCTCTGTGTCTGCAATGCTCTTTGTACGTCTTCAAAACTGACGTTATAGGCGTTCAGTTTTTCGGGATCAAACCAGATACGCATGGCATACCGCTTCTCGCCCCACACACTCACCGAACTTACGCCCGGAATGGTCTGCAGACGTTCTACCAGATTGTTATTAGCATATTCAGTTACTTCGAGCTGATTACGTGAATTACTCTGCACCGTCATCGCAATGATGGGCTGTGCATCAGCATCTGATTTAGAAACAACAGGTGGCGCATCAATGTCCTGAGGCAATGATCGTGCGGCCCTGGATACTTTATCCCTCACATCATTGGCGGCGGCTTCAAGGTCGGATCCCAGTTCAAATTCCACATTAATATTGCTTCTGCCCTGACTACTGCTGGAAGTGATATTCTTTACCCCCTGAATTCCATTGATTGCTTTCTCCAGAGGTTCTGTAATCTGAGATTCAATGATATCTGAATTTGCACCGGCATAGGACGTGCTTACCGAAATATTGGGTGGATCGATAGCCGGATAATCTCTGATGCCCAGAAACCTGTAACCAATAAGGCCAAAGAGAATAATTGCGAGGTTAATTACAATCGCAAAAACCGGTCGCTTTAAACTAATATCAGCTAAATTCAACTCTCTTCCTCTTTTTGAAATGATGAAATGGTAACCTGGCTTCCCGGTTTAATGGATAGTAATCCTGTGGTAAGTATCGTGTCCCCGATGGAAAGGCCTTTAGTAACCTCAATCTTATCTGAGCTTCTGACGCCTGTTTCAACCACCACAAAATTAGCTTTACCCCCTTTATATAAAATTACCTGCTTATCTCTGGCTCCCGGAATAACACATTGAGAAGGCACTAAAATAGCTCTGTCCACCTCTCCCAATTTAAAATCTACATAAGCAAACCCCCCAGGCTTCAGCCTGTTATCTGCATTATTCACCACTGCGTGTACAGCGAGCGTCCTGGTATCTTCGGCAATGCCGGATTCATAAGACATAATAGTAGCTTGCTGTTCGCCTCGGGTAGTCTCAGTGCTAAACGAAACCTTGTTCCCTACTTTGACTTCGGTAGTATATTTTTCGGGCACGCTGAATTCCAGTTTAAGCCTGTCCACCTGACGAATAGTAGTTACCACCGTCTGGGGCGTCACATAAGAACCAATACTGATATTCTTGAATCCCAGCCTGCCATCAAAGGGCGCACGGATATAGGTCTTTTCAATCTCTGTTTCTAATACCGCTATATCAGCCCGCAGGCTATTCACGTTCAACACGCTTAAATCATAATCCTGTTGTGAAATACCGCCAATCTTCAGAAGATCATTCTGTCGCTGTTCAGTTTTTTCTGCCACCTGCAGTTGCACATGCAACTTCTCCAAACGTGCTCTGAGATCACCATCGAACAACCTCGCCAACAGCGTTCCTCTCCTGACAAAGGTACCTTCCTGCACAGAGAGCATGGTTACCTTCCCCGATACTTCCGGATGAATTTCAGTAACCTCCATTGGCAACAAGGTGCCGGCAATCTGAAGAGAGGTTCTCAAAACCTCAGGGCTGATGATATAGGCTTCAGCAGAAGCAGCGCGCATTCCTCCACGCCCGGGGCCACTTCCCTGCCTGTTATTTACCGATTTGGAATCTTTATTGCCGGAATTGCCGCATGAGGTAAAAACCAGTGAGGCTATCAGCATAAGAAACAGCTTACAAACTCTACAATCCATATTTATTTTTTCAAGGTATTTTGAATTTATCTTGTTAGACGCCTAAACCAAAAAATTACTTCGCTGAGCGCCTGACTAAAGTTTATTTTCCCAAATATTGCGCACACGGTTAGCCTGATGTACCAATTCGCTTCTGTCATTACTCAAAATGGTTACATGCCCCATCTTTCGTCCAGGCCTGCTTTCCTTCTTACCGTATAAGTGCACAAATGCGTTTCCGATTTTAGAAAGTTCACGCAATTGCACCGAATTTTCATCGATGGTCTCTGCACTCTGCCCTATAAGATTCACAAGTGCTGAATCCATCACCTTGTCAGTATTTCCAAGTGGTAAACCTAACATCACCCGCCAGAGCATATCGAATTGTGAAGAATAGTTGCCCTCAATAGTATGATGCCCGCTGTTATGCACGCGGGGGGCTGTCTCATTAACCCACACTCCATCCTCCTGATCCAGAAACAGTTCTACTGCGAATATTCCTGCACTATTCAGGTTTTTCACCACAGCCAGTGCAATAGCTTCTGCCTTCCACAAAACTTTTTCAGGAAGCGTGGCCGGACTGAGCTGAAACTGAAGCAGGTTAAGTACCGGATCAAAGATCATCTCTGAGGGTGGATAAAGCACTGTGTCACCGGATTGGGACTTTGCTACTATCACCGCAAGTTCTTTCTTAATATTTACCTTTCGTTCCAGTACCGCATCACTTTCAAAAGCCTTCTCCGCTTCACTTACATTATTCAGAATCTGTACTCCCCGCCCATCATACCCTCCCGTCGCTGCCTTGTGTACTGCCGGGAACAAATGAGTATTGGCCTTCACATCAGCCAGGGAATGGGTCACTACAAATTCCGAAGTGGGAATTGAAAATGAAGCATAAAACTCCTTCTGAGTGATTTTATTTTTAATGATTTCCAGGGCCGCTGAAGAAGGAAACACTTTTACTCCGTGCGCCTCAAGCCGCCGAAGCCCCTCAGTACTGACTGATTCTATCTCAATGGTGACTGCATCCAGGTCCTTTCCGAACTCAAAAACCTGGTCTGCATTGGTAATATCGCCTGTTACAAAATGTTGACAGAGAGGAGATGCAGGACAATCAGCCCTGCTTTCCATACAATATGTTTCAACCGGATAATTTGCTCCTGCCTGCAACAACATCCTGCCCAACTGCCCTCCGCCGAGGATTCCCACCTTCATCGACAATTTATTTTTTTGCAAGATACTTTTAAATTAAAGAAGAATACTTATAGATTCAGTAATATTCGTGCTCATTCAATGACTGAACCTTACAGAATTAATAACAATCGTAATACAATAAATTCGATATTTTTGCGTCATACCAAGACTAAGGATTGGGAGCATACCTGCATTTTCAATACACTTTAAAACTCGAAAACAAATTTTATGGATGTCATTCTGGAGTTCCTGAAAAACCTGACGGATCCTCAATGGATAGTGGATCATGGTGGATTATTCTTTGTGCTTTTTATCATATTCGCAGAGTCAGGATTATTCTTTGGCTTTTTCCTTCCGGGTGATTCATTACTCTTTATCGCCGGTATGGTGCTGGCAAACTCACTCTATCCATTCGACAACGCAATTGTGAACCTTATCTTCTGGATTATTACTATTGGGTTAGGCGGCATTATCGGCAACTACGTAGGCTACTGGTTTGGCAAAAAATCAGGCGACTTTCTGCTGCAACGTAAGGACACATTCTTCTTCAAGAAAAAGCACATCTATCAGGCAAAGGAATTTTATGATAAAAAAGGAGGAGTTGCAATCATTCTCGCCAGATTTATTCCTATCGTAAGAACTTTTGTGCCGATAGTAGCAGGCCTGGTAAAAATGGAGTTCAAGAAATTTTCTCTTTACAATATAGTAGGTGGTTTTCTATGGACCAGTCTTATTATTACCGTTGGCTACCTGCTTGGAGAGAACGTCTGGGTAAAAGAAAACCTTGAAAAAATCCTTATCGGTATTATCCTCATCTCAGTAGCTCCCGTGTTCTTCAAGATTATCCAGAGTAAATTTAAAAAGCAACCTGCCACTCCTTAAGGGAGGCTGTTTGTCAGTCTTAAACGTGGAATAGTTTCAGGGACACACTTCCTTACAGGTTGTAATCCGGGTGATTTATTTTTTTCTTTACCTTCGAGAGTACAAAAAATAAATTCCTATGCCCGTAATCTGGAAAGGCGTAATGCCTGCTGTCACTACAAAATTTGACGAAAATGGAGATGTGGTACTACCTGCTTTTGAAAAAAATCTGAAAGCCCAAATAGATGCCGGAGTAAGTGCATTGATACTGGGTGGCACCCTTGGGGAGTCCAGTGTACTTGAAGTCTCTGAAAAGAAATTACTTGTTGATACAGCGCTCGTAGTCGCAGAAAAGAGAGTACCTGTCATTCTGAACATTGCCGAAGGCAGTTTGCGCGAGGCATTGAGGCAGACCGCTCTGGCTGAAGAATGGGGTGCTGAAGGGCTTATGGTACTTCCTCCCATGCGTTATAAGAGCGACCATAGAGAAACAGTACACTGGTATAAAACAATTGCCAAAAGCACTTCGCTGCCGATTCTGGTATATAACAATCCTGTTGACTATAAAACCGAGATCACACTCGACATGTTTGCCGAGTTTGCAGAACTGGAAAATATTCAGGCCGTGAAGGAATCTACAAGAGATGTCACAAACGTGACGAGAATGAAAAACAGATTCGGCGACCGTTTTAAAATTCTGTGTGGTGTAGATACGCTTGCAATGGAAGAATTAGTATTGGGAGCAGACGGATTAGTAGCAGGATTAGTATGCGCTTTTCCTGCCGAAACCGTATGGTTATATAAGTTAGTAAAACAGGGCAGGATAAAGGAAGCCACCGCATTG
>JACFNA010000144.1 GCA_019455085.1 Chitinophagaceae bacterium | reverse complement strand
AGCTATTGAATAATAGAGAACAATATGGATACATCTACTCTACCCTATTCTGGCGCAAGCGTCCCGCTTGTGCATTCCAAAAACTTAATAGTACTTGCATCAAGTACAGCGCAAGCGGGACGCTTGCGCTATAAAAGCTATTGAACAATAGAGAACAATATAGATACATGCTTGTGTTATTAACCCCTATTCTGGCACAAGCGTCCCGCTTGTGCCTTACTCAAACTCATCACAAACATGGCGCAAGCGTCCCGCTTGTGCCTTACCGAAACTCATTATCGCTTGTAATCAAGTACAGCACAAGCGGGACGCTTGCGCTATAAAAAGCTATTGAACAATAGAGAACAATATGGATACATCTACTCTACCCTATTCCGGCGCAAGCGTCCTGCTTGCGCTATAAAAAGCTATTGAACGATAGAAAACAATATAGATACATGCTTGTGCTATTAACATTTACATCCAAAAACATGTATGCATCTATGTTACAGTTTACTTAGTTCAGCTAACACTTCGTCTAAGTTAGTTGCCAAATCCTTTGCATTCTGTTCACTAAAAACTAATGGGGGTTTTATCTTTAATACATTATGTAACGGGCCATCTGTACTCAACAGAAAACCTCGTTGCTTCATCAATTCTACGACAATATCAATCTCTGGCACTGCCGGCTCTCTGGTTTTCAAATCCTTTACCAATTCCACACCTATAAACAGTCCGTGCCCTCTGACATCGCCAATGATTGCATGCTTTTCCCGGAGTTTACGAAACAAATCCATCAGATAATTACCCGTCACCAATGCATGCTGCTGAAGCCGCTCTTCTTTAATCACTTTAAGCACCGTCAACCCGGTAACCATAGATACAGGATTGCCACCAAACGTATTAAAATATTCCAGTCCGTTATCGAATGCCCCGGCGATCTCTTCAGTCACCACCACCGCTGCCAGCGGATGACCATTACCGATTGGTTTCCCCATCACCACAATATCTGGTACCACACCCTGGAGTTCAAATCCCCAGAACTTCTCCCCTACTCTTCCAAAACCTACCTGCACTTCATCTGCAATACAAACACCACCATATCTGCGGACGTGTTGATACACATTTTTCAGATAACCTTCCGGCAGAGGAATTTGTCCTCCTACTCCCAACAATGTCTCACAGATAAAAGCGGCCACTTCTACGCCCTTTACTCTCAAAGATTCCAACATATCCGATATTGACGCTGCATACCCTTCACCTGCGTTCTGATCTGTGTATTTTAATCTCCCTCTGTACAAATCGGGCGACTCTACTTTATGAATATAAGGCTTCTGTCCACTTCCTCCTCTGCTGTCAAACTTATAAGGGCTCATCTCTATTGCGAGTGTCGAGGTGCCATGATATGCATGATCCAGCACTATAATATCATTGCGTTTTGTAAAATGCCTTGCCATTCTGATGGCCAGATCGTTAGCCTCGCTCCCCGAGTTTACAAAATAGCAGACCCGCAGCCTGTCGGGCAACATCCCGGTAAGTGCCTTAGCGTATTCCACTATCCCGTCATGCAGATACCGTGTGTTAGTGTTAAGCGTCGCTATTTGCTTTTGCATGGCCCGGACAAGCACAGGATGGTTGTGCCCAATATGGCTCACGTTGTTCACGCAATCAATATACGTATCTCCCTTGTCGTCATATAAGTATTGTAAGGCTCCCCGCTGAATCTTCAGCGGGGTATTGTAACTAATACTCAGGTTACGCCCAACATATTTCTGGCGATCAGAAAGCAGAGTTGCATGATCATCCTGCCGATGAATGACTCCTTCAAAACCACAGCATCGCCTGAACAAATCAGCCGCGTACAAAGGATTGATACGAATCCATTTTTCCAACAAACTCCATGCAGCCCCTTCTGTAAGAAAATGATGCTCATTATTACTTTGTTGTGCTGCGTTAAAAGCTGACCGTGCCACACTGATACTCAGCCTTGTGGCAATTAAATAATACAACACATCTATCTCCACTGTGGTTAACGGATGCTCTTTATGATAGGCCTCTACCACCAGTGCAGCTGCCTTCAAAGGATCGTGCTGGTACAGGATGGCGTAAGTACATGCAATTGCAAGGTTGTGAATGGTAGCTGTATATACCGCATCTCCAAAATCAATCAACCCGGATACTTCCCCATTATTCGTTAGAATGTTATAATCATTCACATCATTGTGAATAACTGAACGACGAAGCTCTGAAAGTTGGGGCAATACTTCTGTCTCAAATTGAAGCAGAAAGTAGTTTGCAATCCTTCTCTTATGAGGATCCTGAATAAAGCTGATTTCCTTTAATGCATCCCTGCCATTACTCAAATCCCATGAAAGGGTTCTATACAAACCCGGATGTACAAATCCCTCCAATGCTTTATCCATTCCTCCAAGAAATTTCCCGAGACTCTTCAATAATTCCGGAGTATGACCCTGACACTGATACCAGAAAGTGCCTTCCATGAAAGTGAGCACTCTAAGAAAAAATACTTCTTCGTTTTTGGTCAGCGTAGTAAGCAATGCTCCGCCTAAGTCAGGTTTCACTTCAGGAAATTTTCCTGCCAGCTTTGTTCCAGACAAATAACTCATCATAGCAGTCTGACCTTCAACAGCCCACCTCCCCTGTTTTTCTGAAGCCACTTTTAAAATCCACTTTTCTCCTGAATCCGCCGTCATCAGGAAATTATCTTCTTCATATCCATTCAGCGCCTTTACATTCACCTCTAAACCATATTCTGACTTTGCAATCCCTGCAATTTCTCTTTCGGAAAAAATCATTCTTAAATCGAATTTTTGTAAAGCTATTCAATAAGTATTACACTACTTTATGATGAGCAGACATCACATGTCGCAGTCGGAATGTTTAATAATTTATTATACAAATGCTAATCACTTCACCCTTTCCGGGTTCCTGGCCAGGAAATCTTCCCATCCTTTCAGAAGTTTCTTATCATTGATTCTTCCCCTATTCTGAAAGTGATGACATACGGCCACAGCAAGCGCATCTGTGGCGTCAAGATACTTTGGCTCTTCAGAAAAGTTGAGAATTCGCTGAAGCATTTTCAGCACCTGCACTTTATCCGAATTACCATTCCCGGTAATAGACTGTTTTATTTTTCTTGGAGAATACTCTGTAACCGGAATTCCTGCACTCATAGCAGCGGCAATAGCCACGCCCTGTGCTCTTCCGAGTTTCAGCATACTTTGCACATTTTTACCGTAAAATGGAGCTTCAATTGCAAACTCATTGGGACGATATGCTGCCACCAGTTCGCATACCTTCTGATGGATTCGCTGTAAACGCGAATAGGTATCTGTCTTCGCAGAAAACCTGAGTACATCCATCATCACTAATCCTGCATTCTTACCGGTCACCTCTATCACTCCCATACCCATAGATACCGTACCGGGATCAATTCCTAAAATGATTTTTGAGGTTTTCAACGAATGGTATTTATTTTTACTTAAATAGCGGTAAACGGAATTGTTGTAGCATAATGCGGTTGAACAAAAATATCAAAATAATACTGAAATACTTTGTAGCGCCCTTGCTGGCAGCATGGTTATTTTATTCCTTATATACTCAGGTAAAAAACCAACCTCACCTTTCAGAATCACTTCAACTTATAAGAGACGCACCTTTCGGAAAGCACGGCTGGAAGTTTTGGACAGCCGTTGTGCTGGTGGCATTTAACTGGGGGCTGGAAGCTGTAAAATGGCAATATCTCGCTGCTCCTATTGAAAAAATCGGGCTCTTCAAAGCGCTAAAGTCTGTATTAAGTGGCGTCACGCTATCGCTCAACACCCCTAACCGTGTCGGGGAATATGGAGGCCGGATACTTTATCTGAAGGAAGGCACCAGGCTAAAGGCAATCTCACTTTCCATTGCAGGAAGTATCAGCCAGCTAATCGTAACGCTGATAATGGGATGTCTGGGGCTTGCCTACTTGTTACTTTTTGTATTGCAGCCGGACGGCAGCCTGATGGGGCTTTCTTATTTCTGGATTGAGGTATTGTTTATCATTTCTGTAACTGTGGCTTTCCTTCTTATTCTCTTTTTCTTTCGGATGGCGTGGTTAATCAGGCTGGTTGAAATGATTCCGCAGGCAAGACGTCTGGTACCTTATATAGAGGTGCTTGGTCACTTTGACACTAAAATATTGTTAAGACTACTCTTAATATCCTTCTTTCGCTATTCAGTTTTCGTCATACAATATATTTTGCTTTGGCAAGCGTTACAGATAACAATACCATGGAACATTGGAATATGGCTGGTTTCGGTTTTATTTCTGGTAATGGCTGCGGTTCCTTCCTTTGCAATTGCAGACCTCGGGATTCGCGGACAGTTCAGCGTAGCTTTGCTCGGCTTATTCAGCGAAAATACAATTGGTATTATTGGCGCTACATTTGGCATCTGGATACTCAATTTATTTTTGCCGGCTGTAGCCGGAAGCCTTGCTATTTTAAGTGTGAAATTTTTTAAAGACAACAAAGATTGAAAGTATTTATTCTTTTATCACTAATCATTATGATACCCTTTGCAGGGAATCATACAACTACTACCTCTCCTACATTTTTTCAGGAGCAGGCAGATGAATTTTGTTATGTGCCCAACACTTCATTTAAGCCAGGCGAGGAAGTGACTATGAAAGTCTATTACAGCACACTTGGTATTTATATCGGGGCAGGAGAAGCGAAGTTCTCTGTTGGCCTTAGCAAGATGAATGGAAGGCCTGTGTATCATTGTCTGGGTGTGGGAACAAGCTATTCTTTCTTCGACAAATTCTTCAGGGTGAGAGACCGTTACGAATCATATATAGATACTGCGACAATGTTGCCGGTTAAGTTTATCCGAAATGTCGATGAGGATGGTTATAAGATATATAATAATGTGACCTTTAACCACGAGAACCGCACTGCCGTTACCACCAATGGCTTATTTAAGGTAACACCCTGCATCCAGGATGTGATCAGCTCGGTTTACTATGCAAGGAATATCGACTTTAGCAAATACAGGAAAGGAGAGAAAATCAAGTTTGACATGTTTTTGGATGATGAAGTATATAACATGTATATAAAGTACGAGGGCAAAGAAACCGTGAAGACACGCTACGGTAAGTTCAGAGCTATTAAATTTAAACCACTGCTCATCAAAGGATCCATTTTTGAAGGTGGTGAAAAAATGAACGTATGGATAAGCGATGATAAGAATCGAATCCTGTTACGTGCTGAAAGTCCTATCGCTGTCGGCTCTATAAAAGTAGATATGATGGGTTACAGAAACCTCAGGCATCCCCTGACCTCACTGATAAGTGTACGTTAGACCGGCACTATTTTACATGTTCTTTCAGGAATGCTTCTATCTGATTAAACGAATCAGTCAGGTTAGCTCCAACCCATCCATGTCCTTCGTTTGGATAAAACACATATTGATTAGTCACACCTGCCTCCTGAAGTGCATCTCTTAACGAACTGGACTGCGATGGGCTCACCAACGGATCTATTCCACCCTGAAGAATTATAGTAGGTGCAGATTGTGAATTCACAAAACTACTTGGGCTTGATTGGTAATAAAGATCCGGAAGCATTTCAGGTGTACCCCCCATAACTGCTAATATCAGGTACCCCATAAGTATGTTGGTAGGATAATTATACATGTTCTTCATGTTTACCGGCCCGAAAAAATCAACAATTGCTTTCACCCTTATCTTATCTACATATTTATATCCCTGCAACAGAGCCAGATGCCCACCGGCACTTGCGCCCAGCAAAGCCATTTTGTTTGAAATATGATACTCTCCAAGATGAGATACTATAAAGGAAACAGCCTCATTGACGTCATTTTCCTGAGTAGGGAAAAGATTCTTTCCGTAATCCACATTCGCAAGCCTATAATTAATATTGAAGATAGCATAGTCAGGCAGGCGTCTTTTCAGCGTATCTAAATATGCCTTAAAATCTGCCTTATCCCCCTCTTTCCATCCTCCGCCATGAATCATCACTAATACGGGAGTGTGCTTCACAGAGCGGCCCGCAGGAAGAAAGATATCCATCTTCTGCTTTGCATCCTCTCCGTACGACACGTCATTCATCGTCAGTTCAGGAAGGTTTTCGTCTTCCGGCTGCTGGTTTTCCTTATCACAGGAGGAAAAAGCAAACAGCACAATCAGAATTACAGCACTCCACTTCAGGAATGGAATAAAAATTTTACAATTAATACGCATATCCGGGATAAAATGATGATTTATCATATCTGAAAAAAACGTACCAAAATTTACAGCCGTATGGCTAAATCTCCTTTAACAGAAAAGTTTCATCACTTCTAATGCCTTTTTCTGTCATTTTGAGTGTGGCACATTCATACATTGCATCATGCTCAAAGAAAAGGATATATTTCTTTTCAAGGGCCTCTCTCAGGAAACTTTTCTTTTCATTCAGGGTAAGTAACGGCCTGGTATCGTAGGCCATCACGTAAGGAATAGGAATATGCGCCACTGAAGGCAACAGATCCGCCATAAATACCACCGTACGCTCTTTGTAGGATATCTGAGGCAACATCATGCTTTCGGTATGTCCGCTCACAAATCGAACCTTTACTCCAGGCATCCACTCGGTGCCATCAATATTTTCGACAAATCGAAGTTTCCCTGATTCCTGTATGGGTAAAATATTCTCTTTGAGAAAGCTGGCTTTCTCCCTGTCGTTAGGTTCTGTCGCCCATTTCCAGTGCGATTCGTTACTCCAATAGGTAGCATTTTTAAATGCGGGCACCAGTTCATCTCCCTCTCTGATTATCGATCCGCCACAATGATCGAAGTGCAAGTGGGTAAGAAACACATCCGTGATGTCGTCTCTTGAAAATCCGCTTTGCTGTAAGGATCTATCCAATGAATGTGTACCATGCAGATAATAATGGCCGAAGAACTTTGCATCCTGCTTATCTCCCATTCCATTGTCAATAAGCACTAGTCTGCCTTCATGTTCTATCAGAAGGCACCGCATAGCCCAGGTGCACATATTGTTTTCATCAGGTGGATTCAACTTCTGCCACATACTCTTCGGGACTACCCCAAACATAGCTCCACCATCCAGTTTGAAGTTTCCTGCATGAATCACATGTAATTTCATTTCGCTAATCTTTTTTCTTTATTCTGCCGATAAAGGGCCGACACCAACCCCATCCCACCTATCAAAAAGAACACCATTAATGAGAGCACCGAATTACGCATGCTTCCTGTCAGCTCTTCTATCAACCCAAAGGTAACCAATCCTATAACGATCGCCACTTTCTCTGACACATCATAAAAACTAAAGAAAGAAGCTGTATCCTTTGTCAATGGCATCAATTTAGCATAAGTGCTCCTACTCAACGATTGAATACCTCCCATCACAAGACCCACAGCCACTGCAAGCAAGTAAAAATGCATTGCCGTCTGCATATAATACCCGGCCACACAAATTCCAATCCAGAATACCACTACGGCAATCAGTACCGGCAGATTGCCATACTTCCTTGACAGCCCTGACATCATAAATGCACCGGCGATAGCTACCAGTTGAATCAATACCACTGTAATTATCAGGTTGGTAGATGGCAGTTTCAATACCTTACTCCCGAAATTAGTGGCGGCAAGCATCACCGTCTGCACTCCCATATTATAAAAGAAAAAAGCAAGCAAAAACCTTTTAATTACCGGCATCTGAATTAATTGCCAGAATACCTTACGCAATTCTCTGAAACCACCAACCAGAAAATTAACTCCGTTATTGTGACCATTGTTATTAGTTCCATTTCCATTTAACTGTGAAGTATGAAACCTGGGAAGGCGGCGAAAGGTAATCTGGGCAAACCCCACCCACCAGATACCTACCAGTAAAAAAGTAAACCTGACTGCATGCCCCTCTCCGGTAAGAAAAGGGATTTTATCCCAGAAAACCACCAGTGCAAAGCCTATCATCTGCATTAATACGCTTCCGATATAACCGAGGCTGAAACCCTTTGCACTTATACGATCCCTGTCTTTCTCCTCTGCGATCTCGGGCAGATATGAATTATAAAATACCAGACTGGAATAAAATCCAAAAG
>JACFNA010000143.1 GCA_019455085.1 Chitinophagaceae bacterium | reverse complement strand
TATTCTGAGTTAGTTTTTTATGCATGCGGTCATAATAGGGTTTGTGTATGCTGTCATCTATTTTCTTAAATTTTGTATCTCCGCCGATGCAGCTTGCCAACGGGGTATGAAAAGAGCGAGCGCTGATGTGGGGCTGATGTTCGCTGCACTCAACATGCGCCGGATCATGAACTTAGCGGACAAAAAACTGCTACAAAAGTTCCTTCAGGCGCTTTGGCTTTTCATTTTCGTTCTTAAAGGCAGCTTACAAAGCCATTCCAGGCTTCTTTGTTCCATCCGGATTTTTTCATTCAGCATGGGTGCTATAAAATCAGCTTCCTTAAATGGGCTTTTATAAAGTGCAAATGACGTATTTTTATAAGGGCAAGCACAGTTTTTAGACGAACTGACGTGGGTGGTAATTTTCTGTACCGACCTCTAACCAAAATATTAATTTGGAAATTTGGAAATTCAAAACTTTTGTAATTACTTTGTAATCACAATATGAGTTTTATGGAACTATCAGTCATCAATATTGGCAACTCAAAAGGGATTAGGCTCTCAAAGACTATTTTAGAAAAATATAATATCAATGACAAGATTGAACTAATCCTTGAAAAAGGATATATCATTTTGAAGCCTAAAGCAGAGCCACGGAAAAATTGGGAAAAGGCGTTTAAGAAAATGCACGAAAACGGAGACGACCAACTTTTAATGGACGATGTTTTTGACGATGAATATTTTGAGGAATGGAGCAAGTAAATCAATATGACATAGTGTTGGTTAACCTTGACCCTACGATTGGAAGTGAAATGAAAAAGACAAGACCTTGCGTTGTGTTATCACCAAACGAAATGAACAAGTATTTACAGACAATTGTAGTTGCCCCAATGACAAGCAGCTCAAAGCTATACCCAACTAGAGTTGAAGTCAGGCATAAAACGACAAAAGGCTGGATTGCCATTGACCAAATACGGACGATTGACAGATTAAGGGTTGTGAAGCGATTTGAATCTTTGACCGACAAGGAAATCGAGAAAGTCAAAACTGTAATTCAAGAAACATTTGTGGACTAAAACTACCGCCAACAAGAAATAAGACTTCGCCGGGTACGAAGTGCCAACGATGAAATCCAATGTTGAACGAAACCGGTTAAGGGATAATTATTATGGGGGTTGTACTGGGATTGTGTTGCTATAAGAGACCCGCCTATGTGCCGGTCTGTTTGGTTTTTTGAAGATCCGAATATGGATTTCTTTCTTCAGGTCTGTTTTTCTATTCTCTTTGAGGTGTCTTTGATAGTTCTTGGGTTCATTTTTTTGGGGTAGCACAAAACACAGCCCTCCCGATCCTGCAGAAGCCATGGCTTTTCATTTTCGTTCTTAAAGGCAGCTTGCAAAGCCATTCCAGGCTTCTTTGTTCTGTCCGGATTTTTTCATTCAGCATGGGTTCTAAAAAATCAGCTTCCTTAAATGGGATTTTATAAAGTGCTAATGACGTATTTTTATGAGGGCAGGGGTAGTTTTTAGACGAACTGACGTGGGCAGGCAGGCAATTAAGAACACTCCTGCAATCAATTAACGATAGGAATGCGATGAGAATTTTAATTTTTGGTGCAGGCGTTATCGGTAAAATTTATGGAGCAAAACTTTTCCATAGCGGGTTTGATGTAACCTTATTCGCACGCAGAACAAATTTTCAAAAATTAACTGATAACGGGCTTACCTTAAAAAATAAATTAACCGGGGAAAAAATACATTCTAAGATACCGGTAATACAATATTCATCAACATCTCAAAATTTTGACATAATAATTGTTACAGTTCAACTTGACCAGTTATTGCCGTCTATCCCGACTATTAAAGAGTTTAAGAACTGTGAGAATATTCTCTTTATGCTAAACAATCCTAAAGAACTAAAGGTTATTAAAGTATATTTTCCAACTAAAAATATTTTGTTTGGCTTTCCGGGAGTGAGTGGCACTAAAACTGAAAACTCCATAGAATTTATCCAAATAAAACAACAGAATACCACAATCGGATATGATCCCAACAATTCAAAAATTGTAGAAAAAATAAAATATATTTTTTCAAAGTCAGGATTTCCTACTGTTTATGAAAGGCGTATGACTGATTGGTTAATTATTCACGCTATATTTATTACCTGCACATCTGTTTCAATTCTAAATGAGAATAGCAATAGTGAACAACTCAGCCATAACAAAAAAGCTGTTCAAAAAATGGTAAGAAGCATAAAAGAAGGATTGAAATCTTGTCAGGAACAAAATATAACTGTCGTTCCTAAAAATATAAAAACAATTTTCTTAACAATGCCGGAATGGTTTTCTGTATTTTATTGGAAAAGAGCAATGAGGGGAAACATAGGAAAACTCGGTATTGAACCACACGCAAAGGTTGCAACCGATGAATTGAAAATATTAGCCAGGCAAGTTTTGGAAATAGTTCAAAATTCAAAAGTTAAGACAACGAACATTAATAGTTTATTACAAAAGTTTATTGAATGATGAACAACTAGCCAGCCCACAGCGTTAGAGATTGCTTCCATACCGGCTGACGGAATAAAATCTCAACAATTGGAATTCTATTGAATCCCGTAAAAGACGGGATCCGGGCGAAACTTTCACTGTGCAGCATTTGTACTGACCTTCGGCTTGGGATCCGCTATCGGTCCCAATAGCTATCCGGATCGGGCAAAAGGAACATTGAAAATCCTGCCATCGCTAACGCGTTATCCATTGAGCCGGTTAGTGCAATTAAATTATCAAAAATTAGATTTCATCAATTGATAACCAATGACCATGCTTCCCTATAACTTTGGGGCATACAAGTCGGGCAAGATTACAGACCCTGTTTTCAGAAAAAATGTAGCAGAAAAAATAGTTGCAGGGATTGAAGATTTCCTGATACGGCCAGCGAAGAATCAATAGGCTTAGCTCAATTTCTGAAGTGCACTCCTGAGTTTTCCAATCATTTCATCTATCTGCTCCGTCTTGCAGGTACCCACACTAAGCCTGTACCAGGGCGATTCTCTGGAAGCACCGAATGCATAGAAAGGTACTACCGCAAGCTTGGCCTCGCTCAATAGATAGGCGGCCACATCACTTTGCCTTGCCAGCGCCTCGCCCGATGCTGTCTTCTTTCCGGTAAGGTCAAACCTTATTGTAAGATAGATAGAGGCCTCGGGTGAACAGGCATCTACTGAAAAGCCTTCTTTTTTTAACGTCTGAAAACCTGCATAAATCTGCTGCAGACGATCACTGAGCTTCCTCTTAAATTCTTCCAGATAGGATTCCACTGCCTTATGATCTTTCAGGTATCTGGCCACAGCCTGTTGCTCGGCCATAGGACTCCATGCACCTACATGGCTGTTAATTGCTTTCATCTTAGCCAGCACCTTTTTGGGGCCTAATGCCCAACCAACCCTTACACCTGTCGATGCAAATGCCTTACTGATTCCATCAATATAGATGGTATATTCTTTCATCTCAGGCCTGAGTCCGGTAGGTGAATAATGAACAGTATCGCCGTAAGTGAGTGTCCAGTACATCTGATCGTACAGCAGATAGAGTTTCTTTTCGTCGGCCGCACGGCGATGGTTCTCCTCCAGTATCAGATCACAAATCTTCTCAAGCTCTTCTTTGCGGAATACAGTCCCTGTAGGGTTAAGCGGAGAGCAAACTGCGATCAGCACTGCATCTTTCACATGCGGGCGGATACTATCAGCAGTAGGCATAAAATTATTCTCGGCATCAGCCTCTATCACGATATGTTCCCCTTCAGTGAAATGTACATAGTGATTATTGTTCCAACTGGGCACCGGATAGATTACTTTATCTCCTCTGCCCACTACCGCACGGTAAGCTGTATAAATCAACGGCCTGCCTCCGGCTCCAATAAGTACTTCATCAGGTGCATAGTCAAGCCCTTCATACTTACTGATGAACTCCGAAACCGATTCTCTGAGCGCCGCAATGCCATCAGCAGGCGGGTAAGTGGTAAACTTATTCTTAAACGACTCTATAATCAAATTTTCAAGTGCCGCAGGAATTGGGAATATTGATGAGTCAAAATCCCCAATGGTAAAGTTGTAAATCTTCTCTCCTTTTCTGATTCGCTCTCTGATTTCTCCTCCCAGTTTTACAATTTCACTTCCAATCAGTGTCTCAGCCAAAGGGCTGAGTGGGGCGGTATCCTGAACTTTTGACTGTACCATATCACATATAATTTTTTAAGAATTTCAACCCTGCAATTTACCCAAATTAAAGGCAAGAGAAAAATCAGACCACAAGGTTGATCATTTTATTCTTCACATAAATCACTTTCTTCGGAGTCTTTTGGTCTAACCAGCGTTGTACCACTTCATTACTCATTACAATTGATTCTACTTCGTCCTGCGTAGCACTCAAAGAAATTACAATAGTGGTGCGCATTTTACCATTGATAGACACAGGATACTCCTTCTCTGACTCCGTTAGATACTTCTCATCTGCCTGAGGATAATCAGCCGTTACCACTGACCCTTCATATCCTAACGCACGATATAGTTCTTCTGCAATATGTGGTGCATAGGGCGACAGCATGATGAGTAAAGGGGTCAGTATTTCCTTTTTTCTGCACTTCAGGTCAGACAGGTCATTGAGCAGAATCATGAAAGCGCTCACAGCAGTGTTGAATGAAAATCGTTCTGTGTCTTCACTAATCTTTTTAATGGCTTTATGCAATACGCGCAACTCAGCGACAGTAGCAGGTTCATCCGTAACTACTAATCCCTTTTGCTCGTCCATACACATCCGCCACAATTTTTTAAGGAATCTGTTTACTCCTTCAATCCCCTTGGTGTCCCAGGGCTTGCTTTGCTCTATCGGCCCCAGAAACATCTCGTACATGCGAAAAGTATCTGCTCCATATTTATATACCAGATCGTCTGGATTGTCGACGTTAAACTTAGACTTCGACATCTTCTCTGACTCTTCTTTCACAAAAATGAACTCTTCACCCCCGTTCTGCTCCCAGACAATGCTTTGGGCAGGCGCTTCATGCATTGCCTCTTTCAAAAAGGCCTCAAATACCTTACGTGTAAGCTTACCTGTGGAATCCACTGCTTTATGGCCATATTTGAAACGAATCATTGAATCATACGTGCCATCTTCCGTGTAGGACACAATGGAATCCCCTTTTCTTGCAAAGAAGTAAGACTTTCCGGTAATCATACCCTGATTTATCAAACGCTTATACGGCTCATCGAACGAGATATAGCCATAATCATAGATAAACTTAGTCCACATCCTGCTATACAGCAGATGGCCTACAGCGTGTTCTGTGCCTCCTATATACAAGTCCACCTGGCCCCAGTAATCCATTGCGCTCTTCGAGGCAAATTCATTTGAATTGCCGGGATCAGTAAACCTTAAGAAATACCAGCTGCTCCCTGCATAACCGGGCATAGTGCTGGTTTCACGGCGCCCTGTTGTTGGCCCCTCCTTCACATTTACCCAATCTTCCAGATTAGACAGTGGCCCTTCACCATTCTTTCCGGGTCCGTATTTCTCCACAAAAGGTAATTCCAGAGGCAATTCATCCTCGCTGAGCGGATAGGCGATTTCATCTTTCCAGATGATCGGGAAAGGCTCACCCCAATAACGCTGCCTGCTGAATCCCGCATCATGCATCCTGTAATTCACTTTGCGTGTACCAAGCCCATCTTTTTCAATTCGGTCAATTGCTATCCCTGCCGCATCACGCATAACCATCCCATTGAGAAATCCTGAATTTTCCAGTATTGCATCCTTGGTAGCATTGGCCTCCCTGCCGTCAAAAGCAGCTCCGATAATATTAGTAATGGGAATATTGAAATGCTGTGCAAAATTGAAGTCACGGTCATCGCCACACGGTACAGCCATAATAGCTCCTGTACCATATCCTGATAATACATATTCAGATGTCCACACAGGAATTTTTCTTTCCATAAACGGATGATCCACGTAAGCCCCTGTAAAGCATCCTGTAATCTGCCTGGCTTCAGCCAGTCGCTCGCGGTCGCTCCTGCTTTTTACATATTGCAGATAATCTTCCACTGCGCCTGATTGTGCTTTTGTGGTTATTTCTCTTACCAGTTCATGCTCGGGTGCCAGCACCATAAAATCCACCCCAAAGATGGTGTCCGGCCTTGTGGTGTACACCTTTATCGTGAATGGTTTTGCACCGTTCTCCGTCTCTGCCACTCCGCTGAAGTCCACTTCAGCTCCTTCGCTTCTACCAATCCAGTTGCGCTGCATCTCCTTCATTGCTTCACTGAAATCTACCCGCTCCAGGCCTTCCAGCAACCTGTCGGCATAATCGGTAATACGCAAAAACCACTGGCGCATCTTCCTCTTTTCTACCGGAAATCCTCCGCGTTCGCTCACGCCGTTTATCACTTCATCATTGGCGAGCACGGTGCCCAGTTGCTCACACCAGTTCACCTCTCCGTAGGAAGAATAAGCCAGCCTGAAATTCATCAGCAAATCCTGCTGTTGCTTCTCAGTAAAAGCATTCCATTGCGCAGCAGACACTTCACATCCTTTCTTGTCTTTTAGATTTACGGTGCCCGACTGCTCTAATTCGGCTATCAGCGTTTCAATCGGTTCGGCTTTATCTGTCGATTTGTTGTACCAGCTTTTGAAAAGTTTCAGGAAAAGCCATTGTGTCCATCTGTAATATGAAGGATCGCTTGTCTGCACCTCCCTGCTCCAGTCGTACGAAAACCCGATTTTCTCTAACTGACTCTTGAAGGTGGCAATATTCTTCTCTGTGGTCACGGCCGGATGTTGTCCGGTCTCCAGCGCATACTGTTCGGCCGGCAACCCAAAGCTGTCGAAGCCCATTGGGTGCAGCACATTAAAGCCTTTCAATCGCTTATAGCGTGCAAATACATCACTTGCAATATACCCCAGAGGATGGCCTACATGCAGTCCTGCTCCGCTTGGATAAGGGAACATGTCCAGCACATAAAACGGTGGTTTGCCAGCATTGTTCGTTACTTTATAAGTACCACTCTCTTTCCACCATGCCTGCCACTTCTGCTCAATGTCTCTAAAATTATATTCCATACTGTGTGCTCCTCAGGCTGTAATTTCTTAAAATATCAGCCGATTGGTTTTGTGAAAAATATGTTATTGATTAATTTTTTTCCTGTTCTGCTGTAACTTGTACTACATTAGCATTTTACCACAAACGGCGCAAAATTACTAAAGTAAGAGTAACATTTGGCCCGGCCAAAGCCGCTGACAGTAAAAAGTAAAGACAAAGTTTTATAAGAATGGCGCAATTCGGGAAATCAGCCGCTAAACGCGGTAAACCTTCGTACGTTTATGCAATTATCGGGGTAGCATTGGTATTATTTTTATTTGGCCTTGTAGGATGGATATCGCTAAACCTCCAGAAAACAGGAAAATATTTTAAGGAAAACATCCAATTACACACATTCATCTACCGGACGGCTCAACAATCAGACATTGACTCCCTGAAACACTTTATCGAGTCACTTCCTTATGCCATCAACGTGGAATATATCACCCGCGACATGGCTATTGCAAAATACAATGCAGAAAACGACACACTCTGGAAGCAACTCAAGATAAATAATCCCCTGCCCGAAAGCATCGACTTCTATGTTAAAGAAGAATATGTGAATAAGGACAGCCTGAACAAACTGGAAAAACTATTACTGGACACCTTCCCTACTACGGTATCTGAATTTCAGACACCGGAAGCTACAGTAGCCAGCGTGAGCCAGTATGTAAAAACAATCACAATTGTATTGCTTGTGATTGCTATTATGCTAAGCCTCCTGGTAATTGTTTCCATAGACAACACCATCAGACTGGCCATGTATAGTAACAGGTTTCTGATAAAGACAATGCAAATGGTAGGGGCCACGCGGAGATTTATCACCCGTCTGCTCGACAGGCGTGCACTGGTCAACGGGCTAATTTCTGCCATCATCGCCATTGTGCTGCTGTCGATATGTATCTACGTAGCTGAAAAATTCATTCCGGCTCTTAAAGTGCTTCACACTACCGGAAGTATGCTGCTGATTTTCGGGGGAATCATCATACTGGGCATTCTGATATCTGTAATCAGCAC
>JACFNA010000142.1 GCA_019455085.1 Chitinophagaceae bacterium | reverse complement strand
ATACCGGCGGTGCATTTTTTAATATGGAGGTGCCTCTATCGGCAGAAAGCAATTCAAATTTTTATGCCTTCGGAGGGTATAATTATAAGTTTTCAGATGATTATGCATATACACGGTCATGGAGTGGCATTATCGCACGCCCTGATCGTTTCCCAACAGATGGGGCAGGTAAACCCTATATGGTTGATGGGATCGTACGGGTAACATCAGGCCCCGGTGGAGTAGATACAGTATATGATCCCAGCATCTGGACACATATTCAGGATGTTTCCATTGCAACCGGGTTTAAAGGAAAGATGGCCAATGATTGGTCATGGGATGTAAGCAATACTCTGGGTAAGAATGGATTTCATTTCTATGGTGATAAGACATTTAATGCATCTCTGGGCATCACTAAAACCCATTTTGATGATGGAGGGTACAATTTCCTGCAAAACACAACGAACCTGAATTTCGTTAAACGAATTCATGGAATAGGTGAGGGGCTCAACCTGGCCATGGGAGCTGAATATCGTTATGAACAATACAGGTTAATTGCCGGCGAACCTGACTCGTACATGAACTACGATCCCTTACATCTGAAGGATGGCGGTGCACAGGGATTTCCTGGTTATCAACCGGGAGATGAAGTGAATGCACACCGCAGTAATATAGGATTGTATTTGGATGGGGAATTAGACCTGACTGATCAATGGTTGCTCGATGGAGCAGTGCGTGCCGAGAATTATAGCGATTTTGGATTTACCTCAAACTTCAAATTGGCTGCTCGCTATAAGGCGACATCCAACCTGAATCTGAGAGGTTCTGTAAGCACAGGATTTCGGGCGCCTTCATTGCAACAATTAAACTTTAGTTCTACACTCACTGCTTTTCAGTCCAATAAGATTGTGTCCGTCAAAATTTCTCCCAACTATAGCGAGATCACACGTTCGGCAGGAATACCTGCATTGAAGCAGGAAAAATCGTACAACGCAAGTTTGGGTTTAGCCTGGAAGCCGATGAGTAATTTGTTGGTGACTCTGGATGGATATCTGATTCATGTGAAAGACAGAGTGGTGTTATCCGGACAGTTCAACGCCAATGACCCGACACTCGATCCTGCACTGATTGCTGAAATGCAACGTACTAATGTAACCACTACTCAGTTTTTTGCCAATGCGGTAAATACATCTAACCTTGGGTTGGACATAGTGGTGGACTATAAAAAGAAATTTGGGAAACAACACTTCAATGTATTGCTGACAGGTAATCTGCAACAGATGAAGATTACAAAGATTAATGTGCCGGCGAAACTTTCAGATACAAAAACACATGAGGCTACTTTCTTCAATTATAATCAGCAAAGTGTTTTACTGGCCTCAGCGCCTCCGGCTAAGTTTGCCCTCGATCTGGAGTACGGAATCAAAAAGTTCTCAGTAGGAACTCATTTTACCTATTTTGGAAGAATTAGTTTCCTTGGGATAGGAGTCGGGCCTATTTATGAGCTACCTGTGATACCTACTGATGCTGACCAGAATAAATTGATTAAATATGAGGTGGTTTATAAAGGAAAAGTTGCCAGCGACCTCTTCCTGTCTTATAAGATTAGCGACAAGGTAAAGGTATTTGTGGGAGCTGACAACATTTTCAATGTGCATCCTGATTTGGGAGTGCTTCAGGCTGCTAAATTCTGGTCGTTTAATAACCAGTCGGGTGGCCCATGGGATGCTGTACAGATGGGGCAGAATGGGCGAAGGTATTTCACAAGAGTAGCATTTACTTTGTAAAAAGAAGATTATCCTTATTTAATGCGGCGCATAATTTCATGTGCCGCATTGTTTTTTATTAATAGTACTAATTATTCTACTTTTACAACCTTTGTAAAAACGGAGGAACAGATGTCATTGTATTCCAGGCGGGGTGTGTCAGCACAAAAAGAAGAAGTCCATTACGCAGTGAAAGACCTGTATCAGGGATTATATAAAAAAGCGTTCTGCAAGGTATATCCTGATTATCTTACAGATAATGATGATTATGTGAATATCATGCATGCAGACGGAGCCGGTACCAAAAGCATTCTGGCCTATTTGTATTGGAAAGAAACCGGAGATATTTCTGTTTGGCGTGGCATTGCACAGGATGCTATTGTGATGAATCTGGACGACCTCATTTGTGTAGGGGTGTACGATAAAATTCTTTTCAGCAGTACCATAGACAGAAACAAGAATCTGATACCGGCCGATGTGCTGAAGGAAATCATTGATGGTTCTGAAGAGTTTTTTGAACTGATGCGTTCCTGTGGAGTAAATATTTATTACATGGGAGGCGAGACCGCAGACGTAGGTGATGTGGTGAGAACAATAGCGGTTAACGGCACTATGACAGGACGGTGGCCTAAATCAGGTATTGTTACCAATGAAAAAATAAGGCCGGGAGATGTGATTGTGGGACTGGCTTCTTATGGGAAAGCTATCTACGAAAAAGAGTATAACAGCGGTATTGCTAGTAATGGGCTTACTTCAGCCCGGCACGATATTCTTGAAAATTATTATGCGCAGCATTTCCCTGAATCTTACGATCCCTCATTGTCAGATGATGTGGTGTATATAGGCAAACATAGAATTAACGATATAAAAGAGATACTTTCTCCCACACGTACGTTTGCTCCTGTGATGAAGCAGATTCTTAAAAAGCACTTTGATGATGTTCACGGGCTTATCCATTGCAGCGGAGGGGGGCAGACGAAGTGTCTCAAATATGTGCCTGACTTTGTCAGGATTGTAAAAAAGGATTTGTTTGAAGTGCCTCCAATCTTTAATAAGATAAAGGAAGCCAGTGGTGTAGGTAATCATGAAATGTATCAGGTGTTTAATATGGGATGCCGGATGGAGATTTATACACCTGAAAATAAAGCCGCAGAGATTATGGATATTGCAGATACATTTGAGATAGAGGCAAAGATTATAGGAAAGGTGGAATCGTCTGAGGAAAAAGAACTTATTATTGAATGTGCAGACGAGATTTTGTATTATCAGTAATTCTCACGGATATTATGCTGATAGGTTTTGGTGCCAGGTGCTGAATGACGCCCATATCCTTTGCCATTGCGGATGCCGACCCGCAATCTCAAATTACCTCTTGCTACCCGATGTATAAGCACGCCATTTCTGAAGAAGCCCTTCCATATCCTCAGGTAATTTACTTTCAAAAAAAAGGGACTCTTTAGTTACCGGATGAATAAAACCCAGCTGGTAGGCATGAAGTGCATGCCGTGGACAGATCGCAAAGCAATTATCAATAAATTGTTTGTACTTTGAAAATACAGTTCCCTTCACTATTCTGTCGCCGCCATATAGTTCGTCATTGAAAAGAGGATGGCCGATATATTTCATGTGCACCCTGATCTGATGTGTGCGGCCGGTTTCCAGCCGGCATTCAACCAGCGTTGTATAATTGAAGCGCTCCTTTACTTCGTAATGTGTGATAGCATCTTTTCCATGATCTCCTTCCGGAAAAGCATCAAATAACTTTCTAAATCTCAGATTTCTCCCCACATGAGCCACGATTGTTCCGGAGTCATCAGGAAGATCGCCCCATACCAAAGCCATATACCTGCGATGTACAGTATGCTCGAAAAACTGCCTGGCCAGAAAGGCCAGGGCCTGTTGATTCTTAGCCAATACCAGAAGGCCTGAAGTATTTTTATCGATTCTGTGTACTAAACCGAATCTGTTCAGATCTTCCTCAGTAAGATTGGGGTCCTGTTGCAGCAGGTGAAAGGCTACTGCATTTACCAGTGTCCCCGAAGGATTTCCACTTCCTGGGTGCACCACCATTCCGGCGGGCTTGTCGATCACTAATACATCCTCATCTTCAAACACAATATTGATTGGAATATTTTCAGGAACAATTTCGTTAAGGTCGGGCGAATAATCCTGGTACACCACAATGGTATCATCGGGCCTGATTTTATAGTTTGACTTTACAGGCCTGGAATTTACGAGTACCCGTTCCTGTTCTATTGCCTGTTGTATCTTGTTACGGGTGGCCCCTTCAATCCGGTTCATCAGGAACTTGTCTATCCTCAATGGTTCCTGTCCTTTCGCGCACACTATAGTGTGCGTCTCGTACAACTCGTCTGATGATGCTATCTGCTCGTCATCCATAACTTAGAATTTGAATGAGTGGGCACGTGTTTTCCATACCCAATACCCTTTAAAGGTACTTGGAAAAATCTTTCTCATTTAACCTGACGGCAGCAATATTGCTTTGCCTGCTTATTTATTTGGATTAGTAGAAGTAGGTGGTGTGGCTTGACCTATTTCAGATTATGATATACTTTTTGCACGTCTTCATCCTGTTCCAAAGCGTCTATCATTTTGAGCACTTCTGTGGCATGTTCTTCTGATAGCTCTACGGTATTAGCCGGTATCCACGACAATTCCGAACTTATAACTTCAATATTCTTTTCCTCCAAAGCCTTTGACATGTTACCAAAGTCATTAAATGGTGTGCGGATGATGATATTATCCTCACTGTCTTCTCCTATTTCCTGAAGTCCATAGTCTATCAGGTCCAGTTCAAGTTCTTCCAAATCCTGACCTGTATTTTTGATTTTGAATTCTCCCATGTGGTTAAACATGAAGGATACGCTTCCGCTGGTTCCTAATGAGCCACCATTTCTATTGAAGTGCATTCGTACGTTTGCTACAGTACGGGTGGGATTGTCGGTTGCTGTTTCTACCAACACGGCAATTCCATGCGCGGCATAGCCTTCATATACTTCTTCATGGTAATCAGTCTTGTCTTTACCCATAGCGCGCTTAATTGCTGCTTCAACACGGTCTTTGGGCATATTAACAGCCTTTGCATTCTGCATGCATCTTCTGAGTGCGGGGTTGTTCTCCGGCTCAGGGCCTCCCTGCTTTACGGCAATTGCTATTTCCTTTCCGATACGGGTAAATTGTTTGGCCATTCTGTCCCAGCGGGCAAACATAGTGGCCTTTCTCACTTCAAAAATTCTTCCCATGCATAATACTTTAGGGTCGCAAATTTAAGAAGTTATATTTATTAGAAAGAGCAGCATGCATATTTCCTGTTTGGCACACGCCCCGAACGAGGGCTTTCATATTCATACTCGCTTTCATTATGTGCCTGACACGGGATCTCATAATCATACCCTCTGTCATTCTGTGCCCGACACAGAATCTCATTAGGATGATGCACGGGATTGCGGATCAAAAAAAGAACGTCATTCCGCACTAGACACAGAATCTCATAAGGCTGCCCACGTGAGATTGCGGATCGCAGTCCGCAATGACTTTGCTTTTTTTCTACATGAGATTGCGGGTCGGCGCCCGCAATGACACGCCGTTTTTTTGTGATGGTGTACTATAAAAGGGTTGTCATTACGCACTTGATGCAGAATCTCATAAGGATGTCACACGAGATTGCGGATCAAAAAAAGAACGTCATTCTGTGCTTGACACAGAATCTCATAAGGCTGCCCACATGAGATTGCGGATCGCAGTCCGCAATGACTTTGCTTTTTTTCTACATGAGATTGCGGATCGGCGTCCGCAATGACCAGCCGTTTTTTGTGGTAGGTACACACAACTAGTACTAAAGAGGGGCGTCATCCCGTGCTTGACACGGGATCTCATTAGGATGATGCACGGGATTGCGGGTCAAAAAAAGAACGTCATTCCGCGCTTGATGCGGAATCTCATAAGGATGATATCCTAGATTGCGGATCGGCGCCCGCAATGTCTCGCGTTTTTAGTGGTGGGTGCCCTCACCGGCCACCAGGTGTCACTGTCATTCCACATCCGGAAAAGTACCTCATGAAAAAGCCTATCTGACAGGCGTTGAAAATAAATAGAACATTATCCCTTAGTTTTGACCCTTTCAGATATGGAAAAGCCTGAAAAAATAATTTTTGGTAAGCCTGTAGGCGAATGGAAAATACTCCTCAACAAACTGTTCTTTGGCGGAAAGTCAAAGGAGGGCACCCAGTTTGATCTCTGGCTCCTGGGAGTTATCCTTTTTAGTGTGATCATCATCCTGCTGATATCAGTGCCATCCATTGAAAAGAAGTATGGCCTTATTTTATCCATACTTGAATGGTTCTTTACTTTAGTTTTTACCATAGAATATTTTTTGCGTATATGGGTGTCAAAGGAGAAGGTGAAATATGTAACCAGTTTCTATGGAATAGTTGACTTTGTTTCCATTTTTCCGGCTTATCTCGGTTTTCTTGATTTCAGTTTCAGGGCACTGCTCATTTTAAGATCACTCAGATTGTTGCGTATTTTTAAGATTCTGCGATTACGAGCATTTCTGAGTGAAGCGCAATATATAAGAAAAGCACTTCTGCACAGTTATAGAAAGATTCTGATCTTCATGATGTTTATCAGCCTGTTGGTAATAATTATTGGCTCTGTCATGTATATCGTAGAGGAAGGGACACCTGGTTTTGAGAGTATTCCTGATTCCATTTATTGGGCAGCAGTCACTATCACCACTGTGGGATACGGTGACGTAGCCCCGATGACCCCACTGGGGAAGTTCCTCAGCATTGTGGTGATGCTTTGTGGTTACAGTATCATTGCAGTACCAACCGGAATCGTTACCGCAGAAATGGCCCGTGGGCAGATGAATACTCACCCTAATGATAAGAGATGTCCCGTGTGCGGCTATTCCAGACTTGCTTCGACCGCACATTTTTGTAGTAATTGTGGAGAATCATTGACTCCTTCAAAAGAAAATCAGGCCTGAGAGGTTGGTTTCTTTTGCTCCCGGCCTGATATCATGAATTTAACGTAGCATCATTATTTAGAACTATCTGTTTGTTGGCCTGAGTCCCCTGGTTGTAACGGAGCCTCTGTCGTACCCGGAATTTCTGCCGGCTTCGCGTTTAGAATTTGTTCCATTTGATTTACGTTTGTTAGTATTTGTTGTACTACCTGATTGTCGTATTGCAAAATGTTTTGTTGGTTCACATCCAGACTTTGGTAATAGGCTGTTTGCTGTTCCAAATCCTTTTTTAGGGCCCCCATAATCTTCCTGGTCATGGCAGTATCCTGGGCTGTATATGCAGCGAGGAGAAACTGGTAGGTGGACTGATTATGTATCTGACCACGCGAAGGCATACCGTATGGCATGTTGGATGGAAGTATATTGTCATCACATCTTTTGAGCAGGTTTCTTGCTCTTTCCAGGTCTCCATTGTCAGCCAGATAAAGAGCAGCCTGAGCAAATGCGCGTCTGATGGAATTTAAGTGTCCGCGATTATCTTCGTCAAAGTACACACCTTTTCTCTGGGCGTTGCCAAACTTAAATTTGTTCATCATTACATCGTAAGTAAAGTCGCCCTGATAATGATCATTTGCTACAGGTACTAGTCTGTAAACCATACCCTCTGTTCTCAGGTAATTTCCAAAGCCCAGTTCACCGAACGGAGAAGTAAAGCAAATGGGGCGTTCCCAATTATTTGCTGCGATTATATTAAGGATAGCTGTCTCATTCTTCATCAATGCGCCCCTTGCAGGAAGTGTAAAGTGAATGGTATCTTCTATTTGCTCTCCCGGTTTCACAGTGCCATTTTTTTCCACAACACTCCGGTCGACAGGTACATATACATTTCTGGTTGGATAGGCATTGATCAGGTCGTCGTTGTTGAGATAGGTATAAGCAGGGGCATCACTGCCGGCATAATCTTTCATCATGGTGAGCAGATTCATTGGCTTATCCTTTACTGATGCAAATCCCGGCAGGGTAGGGATATAATATATTGCATCACGCTTACTTCCTATTATCTGATCAGGATTCCATACCTGCGCGATGGGTGCGCTCTTATTGACAGCGTATCTCAACTGGTTGATATACCAATCGGTTCCCAGCAGGCTGAAATTAATTACCCGCACGTCCGGACGTACACCCAGCACTTCCTGAGCAAACCATAACGGATAGGTGTCGTTATCGCCGAAAGTAATAAGTATGGCATTTGGAGCGCAGCTTTCAAGATAGTTCACCGCAAGATCCGGAGCCAGCGTTTTATGGCTGCGGTCATGATTATCCCACTCCTGGAATCCCATTATCACAGGTACTGCCAGAAGGCAAAGCACGCCGGCGGCAATGGAAGCCATTTTGGGAGCAATAACTT
>JACFNA010000434.1:526-1045 GCA_019455085.1 Chitinophagaceae bacterium | reverse complement strand
ATCGGAGTGTTGTCATCCCGGGAGTACCTGCTTAATCGGTTCCCGTCGCTTATATATGAGAGCAGATGGTGTGTTATTACCGTGTGAACGAGTTGCGTCTAACGATACTTATTTCGTAATTAGAGATGCCAATAATGGCATTTATCTTGACAAAGTCAAAAAGAAACTGGATGACTTCACGCAAGCATCAGATGGCGAATGCAAGAATTGCTGGTGTTTCCGCATGTGTAATATAGGTTATCTGGAGGGGCTCGTTGTGAACAACAAAGTTGAAAGTTCAAAAAAAAGCAAAGATGTATGGGGTTGAGAGATCAGAGGCATCAGGAACTGATAGGAATGATGGAATTGCTGGAAGAAAACCCAAATGCCCTATCGCATTATGATCATGTGATAGTAGGAAGATTAGAAATGAAAAAAAAATATCTTTTTATCTATGTCATTTGTATACTGATCCTTGTTCCGGTTATTGTGTGGTTGGCGAGACCCGAGAAGCCAGCACCTCCTACGGATATTCTTCCT
>JACFNA010000434.1:0-516 GCA_019455085.1 Chitinophagaceae bacterium | reverse complement strand
GTCAAACTATACGACCATCCGCCATCTACTCCTACGCTGGTTGCCTCCATACCTCAAGTGGTGTCAACGCCCAATGATGCATTGGTTACCCTAGAAAATGCTGAGGATAACCGCTCAATCTCACCTGTCAGTTCACCTGAAATACTTCAGATTCAGGATGCTCTCGGTCAACCGATCGCTGCCGGTGTGATCATTTTACAAACCACATCCTTCCCTTTTCGGGATGGGTGGGCTGTTTTGCCAGAGAGTACCGCTGCCGATGTAACGGTAGGCATTCAAGCCTCTGGATACGTTTCCAAGACGCAAATCGTCCAATCCGCTTCTCCAGAATCCAAAATAATCACTCTTGAATATGTTTCGGAATATGACCTCTCTTTTTTTTCAGACAGAGAATTTGCACACCCTGTTGCCGGTGCCAAAGTCACATTTTGGAAAGGACATCCAGTGACTCGGCCAATCACCCGCAGATTCAACGTTTCACTCGGGACATTCAATCTCATGAACGTAACTCCGATT
>JACFNA010000433.1 GCA_019455085.1 Chitinophagaceae bacterium | reverse complement strand
TGTCACCCACGATGTAGATGAAGCCTTGTTGGTGAGTGACTTGGTGGCCGTTATGCGCCGCGATCAAACCGGTTTGGTGGGTCCTTACCCCGTGTCGAACACCAATAAAGCCGAATTGCTAGCGGCCTATCAAAGCCCCAGCGCTAATGAGAAATGTGGAAATAAGAATGTAAATTAATGATTCCATATGCACTTAAGTCTTCTGGTCAGCAACAAGTGCTGCAATAAAAGTGGTAATTGGCACTGCCAGCATCAAACCAATACTACCCACCAGTGTTCTTACCACTTCGTCAGCAATAATTTCGTAATTGATGATTTCCGAAAATGGATGAGGATTGTCAACAAAAAGCAAAAGCAACGGCAAGGTGGCACCTGTGTAAACCAAGATCAAAGTGTTTACCATCGAAGCAATGTGATCCTTGCCTACAGACATAGCTATTTTATAAAGCTCTCCCGCTTTAAGTTTTGAATTAGCTTCTTTCAGCTGTTGAACAATTGCCGACTGGGAAACGGTAATATCATCCAAGACCCCCAATACACCGATGATAATACCTGCCAAAAGCAGTCCTTTGATGTTGATCAGGCCTGGTTTATATGCCTGAAGAAATCCTGCCTCTTCAGAAGCAAAACCTGTTAATTTAGCCCCCTCCACAAAAATGTTAGCAAGAATCCCCGTGATGATTAGAGCGATGAGGGTCCCGCCAATTGCAATCCAAGTTTTCTTATTAAACCCATGAGATAAAAGGAAAGTGGCAGGAATGATAGCCAACGATCCTAGAATAGCGATTTGAACAGGATCACTTCCTGTTGAAATTTTTGGAAGAATAAACTTAAAAATGACCAAAAAAGAAATACCCATTCCGATAAGCGAAGTCATGCCCTGCCAGCGACCAATAGCGACTGCCAGAACCACAAAAATAATAAACAGCCACGCCAAAGAACTGCGTCTGACATAATCGGTTATAAAAAAGTTATCATTACCTTCAAAGTCTTTACTGAAGGTGATAACCAACTCATCACCAACCCGATATTTCTGTAAATTACTC
>JACFNA010000432.1:330-1051 GCA_019455085.1 Chitinophagaceae bacterium | reverse complement strand
GACCCGCCCTACTACACCGCCTGCCCCAACCCCTGGATCGCCGACTTTGTGGCCGAATGGGAGGCGCAAAAGCCGCCCAAACCGGCAGGCTACACCTACCACCGCGAACCCTTCGCCGCCGACGTGAGCGAAGGCAGGAACGACCCTATCTACAACGCGCACTCTTACCACACCAAAGTGCCGCACAAAGCCATCATGCGCTACATTCTGCACTATACGGAGCCGGGCGATATCGTTTTCGATGGCTTCTGTGGCAGCGGGATGACAGGGGTGGCAGCACAGTTATGTGGTGATCGTGCAGTGGTCATGTCTCTCGGCTACCAGGTGAAATTAGATGGCACTATTTTACAGGAAGAGATTGATGAGAACGGTAAGAGGGTGTGGCGACCATTTTCAAAACTTGGTGTACGCAGAGTCATACTGAATGATCTTTCACCAGCAGCAACCTTTATCGCCTACAATTACAACACTCCGATCAACGTGGCGAGATTTGAAAAAGAGGCTATGCGCATTCTTAAGGAGGTCGAGAATGAATATGGTTGGATGTATGAAACACTCCATACTGATGGGAAGACGAAGGGGATAGTGAATTTTACTGTCTGGAGTCAAGTATATGCGTGTCCAGAATGTGCAAAAGAAATTCGATTCGTCGATGAAGCTGTTGACGATGAAAGCCAAAAAGTACAAAAAGAGTTCACTTGCCCAGGCTGCAATGCTGCAC
>JACFNA010000432.1:0-320 GCA_019455085.1 Chitinophagaceae bacterium | reverse complement strand
AAAACAACTTCAGGTATTGCACTCAGAAAGTTACGACCCGCTTATAGGTCAAACCGCGAGCCACCTGAAAAGAGTTCCCGTGCTAATAGACTATAGTGTCAGTAGGAAGTCGTATCAGAAGCAACTGAGCGAGGTCGATTATGGATTATTGTCGACAATCGAATCTTTGCCTTTCAGGCATGAAATTAAGACTCTAGCTTTTGCCTTTGATGAAATGTGGGATGCACCTCGGCTAAAATCAAAGGGTATAACGCATACCCACCACCTTTTCATCACTCGTGCACTCCATATTATGGGACTATTATGGAATAAGGTTTCTT
>JACFNA010000141.1:6338-8264 GCA_019455085.1 Chitinophagaceae bacterium | reverse complement strand
GGATTACCTGTACTCTGTTACCATTTTTTGCCATGATATTTTAAAAAAATTGGATGATTAAATCGTTGTTCCTATAGCTCTCATTTCTTTTACCACTTCATACAATCCATTCTTGTTGATGGTGCGGATTGCTTCAGAAGAGAGTTTAAGTGTAATCCAACGGTCTTCTTCAGCCAGAAAATATCTTTTTGTCTGAAGATTAGGTAAAAATCTCTTCTTTGTCTTGATGTTAGTGTGTGATACTTTGTTTCCGGTGATTGTCTTTTTTCCTGTCACCTCACAGACTCTGGCCATAATAGTCTTTTTTTTCGGACGGCAAAGGTAGTAAAGAATTCAACAAATTTGAAAAAAAATATACTATATGATGTGGATAAAGTGTCCTTTTTTCTAAAGAAATTCAAAAAATGCGCGAATCCGGCAGAAAAATCCTCCTTCTCGTACACAAATCTGTTATCTTCTGAATGAATCCACTTTTTCAATATCCGTCTTTCGGCAGTTTTCCTGGTTAGGTATAATGGATGAAAAGGTGGCATTAGGGGCGCAAATGCTTCAATTTGTTATTATCCCATTGGTTTGGCAATTTTGCGCTTTGAATTACAGACATAAAAATCAGTCATTTTGAAAGAAATCAAATTAAGGTTCGAAGCTTTCCTGCATCATCAGAATATCTCTGAAGAGATAGTGCCCTCGCTGGTATTCCTGGGATTGTTGGCTATGGCAATTATCCTGCTTACCCTGAGCGTGTTTGTAACCAGGATAGTACTGAGGAAACTCATAGGGAAAATTATCAGCAAGACAAAAACAGGTTGGGATGATTTACTGATAAAGCACAGGCTGTTTAAGGGTATCGGCTTTCTGGTTTCGGTAATTGTGTTGAAGGAGGCGGTTCCTGTGCTGTTTGAAGACTGGCCTAAGACGCTTGGTTTTCTTAATAAGGTACTCGATGCCTATTTTGTTTTTGTAATTATACATCTCGTAGTCATTTTCCTGAAAGCTACAGAGGAACACATGTCCGGTTCAGAAGTATTTATCGAAAAGCCTTTGGCCAGTTATTTCCAACTGTTCAGAATCATACTTTACATTATTGCGTTCATTCTGGCTCTCTCAATCTTTTTGGGGAAATCGCCGGTTTATCTGCTGGGGGCTTTCGGTGCCATGACGGCAGTGTTGCTGTTGATATTTAAGGATACGATTCTGGGCTTGGTTGCGAGTGTGCAGATTTCTGCAAATGATATGATACGGATTGGTGACTGGATAGAAATGCCAAAATACAATACGGACGGAGATGTCATAGCGATAAATCTGAATACAGTTAAGATTCAGAATTTCGATAAGACCATTACCACAATTCCTACGTATTACTTTGTAACAGAGAGTTTTAAGAACTGGAGAGGAATGCAGCAGAGTGGGGGAAGGCGTATTAAGCGGAATATAATGGTTAATATTTATTCAATCAGGTTTGTTACTCCCGAAATGATGGAGAGGTTTAAGAAGGTGGAGTTGATATCTGATTACCTGACAGAAAGGCAAAAGGAAATTGATAACTATAATGAAAGCCGGGATATCAATACAGATGTTTTTGTAAATGGGAGGCGGATGACGAATGTGGGCGTTTTCAGAGAGTATATTCAAAGATATCTTCAGAATCATCCGGGAATAAATAAAGACTTATCCCTTATGGTAAGGCAGCAGCCGTCTAATGAGTTTGGTTTGCCGTTGGAGATTTATTGCTTTACAAAATCTATTCACTGGACAGAATATGAGACGATCCAGTCAGATATTTTTGATCATGTGCTGGCATCTGCCTCGTTTTTTGGAATAAGTATTTATCAGTCGCCTGCAGGAGAAGACTACCAGCGAATAGCCGGTGCTACTGCATAAATGGCAGTTATGATGCTTGTTTTGGGTCAGGCATAGTTTCTGTAT
>JACFNA010000141.1:0-6328 GCA_019455085.1 Chitinophagaceae bacterium | reverse complement strand
AAACATTTAATCAAATAATCAACAGTGATAAGCCTGTATTGGTTGATTTTCATGCGACGTGGTGTGGCCCCTGTAAACAGATGGCACCCGAACTTACAAAATTTGCCAGAGCAAATGCCGAAAAGTTAAGGGTGATAAAAGTAGATGTGGATAAGAACCCCGAGGCCAGTGGTAATTATAGAATTCAGGGTGTGCCTACACTTATTCTTTTCAAAAATGGCAAAGTGCTTTGGAGGCAGTCTGGCGCGATGAGTGCATCTCAGATGGAGCATTTTATACAGCCACTTTTATAATCAAACAGGAATTATATGACAAATACAGTTAATGCAGTTTACAAGGAAGGCATGCATTTCTCAGTGGATGTAAATGGCCACACTATCGAGATTGATGCTTCCGAAAAGTCAGGCGGCCAAAATATTGGCCCGAGTCCTAAAATTTTTATGCTGCTCTCTCTGGCCGGGTGTACCGGCTTTGATATTGTGAGCATGCTGAAAAAGATGAGGGTGGAGTTTTCAGACTTTTCAGTGCGTGTAGATGGAAATCTGACCGATGGGGAGCCTTCAGTATATGACCATGCATTGATCCGGTATTCCATAAAACTCGACAAGGATAATCATGGGAAAATGGAGCGTGCGGTGTCGATGAGCAAGAATAAATATTGTGGTGTCAGCCGTATGTTTGAGTCGTTTGCCAAGGTAGATTTTGAGATTATCTACTTGTAAGCTTTAATAAATCTGAATGATAAGTTATTGGCCTGCGGGGGATTTCCTGCGGGCTTTTTTACAAGCTGCTTTCAGGAAGCGTGGAATCAAAACTTGTTGTTTCCGCTTTATGCTTATTGATAAACCTTGCCATCTGTAATACAATAGCAAGAATGATTAATCCAAATCCAAGATAAAATCCTGTACCCAGGAATTGATTTTCCTTAAAGATAACGAATGCCAGAATCACCGAGTACACAGGTTCGAGATTGAACGAGAGGTTTACGGTAAACGCATTGATCTTATGGAGTGCCTGCAGCCCCAGATCGAACGCATATACCGTGCAGACACCTGCCAGCACAAGAAGCCACAACGAATCAGAAAGGGTAGGCAAAGCGTAGGCAGCGGGGAAAAACTGCATATAGACGGGCAAAATAAAACATAAGGCAAGAGCGCCTTCCGTCATTTCGTAGAAATTGAGAATCCTGGAATTATAAACATTCAGTAATTTCTTATTGAGGATGGGGAAGATAGAGGCAAACCAGGCCGAGATGAGCCCGAAGATAATCCCGGTTTTGAATTCCGGATAAAAATTGAAAATAAGATAGATACCACAAATAGCCAGAAGGCCCAGCCCTACCTCTGCCGGATCTATCCGTCTCCGGTCTATAGCAGGTTCCATCAGAGAGGTAAAGAAGCCTACGGCGGAATAGCAGGTCACCGCTACAGACACATTGCTATATTTAATACTACCGTAAAACGTAACCCAGTGTAGGCTTACAATGACTCCTGTGCCCAAAAGCTGCCACAGCCCTTTCCTGCCCGGAATGGAGAAGGATTTACTTATTTTCAGAATGAAAAACAGGAGTAGTGCACTCAGGATTAACCTATAGAGTACCAAATATCCTTCGTGCAGATGGATGAGTTTGCCCAGGATACCAGTGAACCCAGCCAAAAGAATGGCACCATGCAATTGCAGAAAAGCCTTTTTCATCAGGGCGCAAAATTACAGTGCTTTATCGGAGGAATGTGAGAAGTAAATTTATTTTCTGCCAATCCATCTTCTGACTTTATTTCTGTAATCGGAATAGGATTGGCCAAACCTGTTTTCCAGGTACTTTTCTTCTCTGTGAATGATGTAGATTCTCACAGTGAGGTAAAGAAGTGGTATCATGGCAATATTCCAGGGAGAAATAATCCATAGAGAAAGGCCTGTATATACAAGGAACAGCCCCAGGTACATTGGATTACGGGAGTAGGCATAAATGCCGTGGGTCTGCAATGCATGTGCCGGCTGAAAGGTAGCGAATGTGGTTTTTGCTTTACGAAACTGGAGTAATCCTAACAGACCTACAGCGCCTCCTCCAAGAAAAAATATTCCTCCCAGGATTTTATGCGCTGCATCAGGAAGCATCTGACAGTGCAGGGGATGCAGCCTGCTGAGCACTACGCCAATCACAAAAAGAAGAATAAAGAATGTAGGAGGTGGAATGTAGATATGCGGATGGTCAGTATATTTTGCCATGGTTCTTCGCAGGAAAGCGATTTTTTTGAAGTATGAAGATATTGAAAAACCCTGGAAGGGACGGTTGCAAACTCAGAGGTTACTCAGGCTTGTGGATTGCCTGAGGCTGGTTTTCTTTTTCTTAGGTGTTCTCCATTTCCATGGTGGAATGGGTGATGGATCGGACCAAATTCCAATTTTCTGCTTTCTGGCGACAGCTTCCAGGCGGCTATACTCCTTATCCGACGAGTATTTCAGATAGTGCCATGCAAGGCCCGCTTTTACGAGTTCCTTGTTTACATTTTGTCCCACTTGGTTTATAACGGTGGCTATTAATCGTTTATAACGATCGTATTTTTTGTGGTGGATTACAGTGACTATTTGTCCAAAACACAGTTCAGAAGTCTTGTTCTTAGCAGTTTGTCCAAATGGCTGTTTTGATCTGACCTCAGGGCAATCCACATGCTCGAGCCGGATTATCAGGGGCTTTCTGTCGAACAGTACTTCTATAGTGTCGCCATCTTTTACACCTATAACTTTTGCTGTGAATTTACCTTCAGGAATTTGCAGAGGCTGATAAGGCCTGATGAATAGGAAGCAAACAAGTATCAGTAATTTCAGATTCATTATTGGCGATACAACAGGCTATTGCCCTTTGGAGACAGCAACCGGAATAATGGAAAAGTCAACCCTATAAGGCTATCAGGGCTTTTTCAATACAAAAGACTCCATGAATTTAGTATTGAAGTTACCGCTTCTGAATTTTTCGTCTTTCATCAATTGTTGATGGAAGGGTATGGTGGTTTTGATGCCTTCAATTACAAATTCACTCAGTGCCCTTTCCATAGTGTCAATAGCTTCCTCACGGGTGCGTGCAATGGCAATGAGTTTTGCAATCATACTATCATAATAGGGCGGTATTACGTATCCTGCGTAGATATGACTATCCACTCTTACCCCGTGGCCACCAGGCTGGTGAAGCGTAATAATTCTTCCGGGTGATGGCCTGAAGTCGTTAAATGGATCTTCCGCATTAATCCTGCACTCGATGGCGTGCATATTGGGATAATAATTCTTACCTGATATATGATCGCCTGCTGCTATCTTAATTTGTTCTTTTATCAGATCATGGAACATCACCTCTTCTGTCACACAGTGTTCTACCTGAATACGGGTATTCATCTCCATGAAATAAAAGTTGCGGTGCTTATCGACCAGAAATTCTATAGTCCCAACGCTTTCATAATTAATTGCCGATGCAGCTTTGATCGCAGCTTCACCCATCTTGTCGCGAAGTTCATCTGTCATAAATGGCGAAGGAGACTCTTCTACCAGTTTCTGGTGTCTTCTTTGAATAGAACAGTCGCGTTCAGACAGGTGGCACACTTTCCCATACTGATCGCCGGCAATCTGGATTTCGATATGTCTGGGCTCTTCCACGAATTTCTCCATGTAGATTCCATCGTTTTTAAAAGCGGCTCCTGCTTCCAGTTTTGCTTCTTCAAATGCTTTTTCTATTTCTTTTTCGCTCCAAACTACTCGCATGCCTTTTCCACCACCACCGGCAGTAGCTTTCAGCATTACGGGGTAACCGATCTCAGCCGCTGACCTTTTAGCATGGTTGGCATCTTCGAGTAGTCCATCCACACCGGGTACTACCGGCACGCCGGCTTTTATCATAGTCTCCTTAGCGGTGATCTTGTCACCCATTGCGTGAATCATTTCAGGAGTAGGCCCTATGAATTTAATTTTGTGTTCACGGCAGATATTCGAGAATCGCGGGTTCTCGGCAAGGAAGCCATATCCCGGGTGTATCGCATCCGCATTTGTGATCTCTGCCGCTGCCATTATATTGGGGATGTTCAGATAGCTCTCAGCGCTGCTGGGCGGTCCGATACAAACAGCCTCATCAGCGAATTTTACATGAAGACTGTCTTTGTCGGCTGTTGAATACACCGCTACCGTCTTGATGCCCATTTCTTTACATGTACGTATAATTCTCAGGGCTATTTCGCCTCGGTTGGCTATAAGTATTTTTTTAAACATCAATAATGATTAAACTTCAGAAAATAATGAACGGAGCAAACTATACTTCTACTAAAAACAGAGGTTGATCGAACTCTACGGGTTGCGAATCTTCCACAAGTACTTTAACTATCTTTCCGGATACCTCGCTTTCAATTTCGTTGAATAGTTTCATGGCTTCGATAATACAAACTATCTGTCCCTTTTCAATAGTGTCGCCCACATTTACAAAGACCGGCTTGTCTGGCCCCGGTTGTCTGTAGAAGGTGCCGATCATCGGGCTTTTTATAGTTACTGTGTTTTCTGCCTTGGGAGCAGCTTCTGCCTTAGGAGCCGATGGGGCAGGGGCGCTGGCAGGAGCAGGAGCAGGAGCCTGGGCTACAGCAGCAGGGGCTGCCTGAACTGCCATCGGTGCAGCATAAATTGGTGCAGGATCCTTTTTTTGTTTTATGGTAATCTTGAAGTCTTTTTGTTCGATGCTAACCTCGCCAATGTTGCTTTTGTTGACGAGCCTTATCAATTCCTGAATTTGTTTGATGTCCATCTTTAAATTAATTTTTTAATATAATAGTCAGTCAGGGTAGGAGGATTAAAAATAGATAATAATATACGATTGAACTAAAAAAATTCCGCTCAGACTTTTGAAAAGTTGAACGGAACACTAAGTTATTGAAAAAATTAAGATCCTTCCTTTACGCGCTCTACGTAATCGCCCGTTTTCGCATTTATCCTGATGAATTCTCCTTCATTCACAAATAATGGTACGTTTACCGTAGCACCTGTTTCCACAGTGGCTGGTTTCAGCGTGCGTGTAGCAGTGTCACCTTTTACTCCCGGCTCAGAATAGGTAACCTGCAATACAATCTTATCTGGCAGTTCCACTGCCATTGGTGTATCGGTTTCAGTATTAATCAGTACAGACACTTCCTGACCATCTTTTAAGAACTGAGGGGCATCTACTGAACTTTCAGGAACAGTTATCTGCTCGTAATTCTCCAGATTCATAAAGGTGTAGCCTGTATCATCCTTATAAAGGAACTGGTAATTGTGCCTTTCTACCCTTACCGGATAGATTGTTTCGCCACTGTTCCAGGTTTGTTCAATGGTTCTGCCATTGTCCACTCCCTTCATCTTAGCCCAAACTTTAGCACCGGCTCTTGCTGTCTTATTTTGTCCGAATTCCACTACTGAATACAGATTTCCATCAATTTTCAAGATTAACCCTGTGCGAATGTCAGCTGTTGTTGCCATATCTGCTTTTTTGTGCGCAAAGGTAAAAAAAATGAAAAGAATCCATTTGTTTTTTATCAGTTGTGTATAAATACAGCGTACTTTTTCAAATGGTTTGTATTTTTCAGAATCATTTGATAATGTTAATTTTACAGGTAATTAAGTGGTTTATTATTTCAATCCGTTAGCTTAGCTAAAAACAATTATTGTGAAAAAAGTTTTATTGAGCGTAGTTCTTTCTGTTACTTTTTTGTCGCTGTTTGCACAGGTAAACAATAATGAAATTCCTATTTATCTCAGGTTCCCTACGATTCCGGCTTTCATGGTATATAAGGCACCCGATAGCAGTGCGTTTACAAGAGAAAACCTGAAGCGGAAAGGGCCTGTGATGTTTTTTGTTTTTAGCCCGGAGTGCAGCCATTGTCAGCACGCCACCGAAATGATAATAAAGAATATTAAGACGCTGAGCAATACCGAGATTGTGATGGTCACTTATCTGCCTTATGACGAGATGATGGGCTTTTATAAAAAGTATCAGCTCAACCGGTTCCCCAATATAACAGTTGCACGGGATGCTTCATTCTTTTTCCCTACGTTCTATAAGGTTAGAAACTTCCCTTCTTATTATATATATGACAGGCGGGGTAAATTTAAACAGTTTTATGAGGGGGATGTGGACATCAACCAACTTGTGATTGCATTAAAATAAAATTCATTGGATTCTGGAGGCAAATAGGAGAATATCTCTGGATCGTAAAGAAAGACCCTGATGCACCTAAGACGAAGTGGGTAGGTTATATGCACTTTATCAACAGGCTCTCCATTTTATTGTTCCTGGCAGCCATCATCATTATTATAGCACGATTGA
>JACFNA010000431.1 GCA_019455085.1 Chitinophagaceae bacterium | reverse complement strand
CCACTATATTAACCCTCGGGCTTTTTGCAAATCCCTGGATGTCCCTGCCTCCCTGTCCGCCAACACCAATCGCTCCAATATTCAGTTTATCACTTGGAGCCACATATCCCCTACCTAATACATGACGGGGTACAATGAAATATCCCATTGCTCCGATTGATGTATTCTTTATAAAATTTCTTCGTGAACTGCCTGATCTTAACTTAGCTTTCTGACTCATCGTTATATAGGCTTTTTCCTTTTATAATATCTGTCTGTTTCAGAAAAATTAAAGACAATAAGACTTTTATCCGGCTTTATCCTAATCACTTCATCCTTAGGCGATTTTGAAAAAGTACCTTCCATTGCTTTCACCCGGTATTTCATTTTATCAAACTCACAATACATAGTCCGGGGGGTGACTTTATAGAAAGGCATTTGAGCACTATCTGATGCGGTTAGACCTAAAAACCAATGTACATCCTCCGCACCTTCCATTTTCATGCTCAGTTGTTTTTCATCCACATCTATCGTCAATTTCGTGCCGGGTATTTTCAATGGCCACTCTATATATAATTTACCCGGGACATCGTCTCTTATAATGGGATCATCGCCTTCCACAATAAGTTCTTCTCCATTGATCACAGCCTTAAACCACAACCCTGCGGTTTTTTCGTTTGAGCTCCACCGATAGCCATCTACAAAAGGCAATGTAAAGAAAGCACAATCATTTGAAGTAGCCACACCCTCTGTATAATATGAGGGGAAGTGCTCATTAAATAAATGGATATCCCTGAAGCGAAGCGTATTATTCTCCCACAGTAAGTTGAATCTGTAGAACCGGCTGTTAAACCACACGGTCTTTTTATTGCTACCGGTGATATCGTTATTTACCGTTACAGCAGTAGCAGGTGTAAGTTTATATTTTTTCCGGAACCATTCACCTGAAGCTGCCAGTGTTTCTACTCGCAACTTTCCTTCATCTCTCAGTTTTGCAATTAGCGGCATTTGTATCTCAAAGCCCTTCTTCATTTTATTCCAGGTGAATGAGTTTTCCTGCCCTGCCTGTACATAGTT
>JACFNA010000430.1 GCA_019455085.1 Chitinophagaceae bacterium | reverse complement strand
AATAGTTGTAATTGGCTATTTTTCCCTTCGAATGGTCATTATGTATGTTCGAATTCAGGGAGAGCGCCATACGGAACAGGCCAAGCATACAAGCCATGCCAGGGTGTAACTCTTGCAGGGTATCTGATAAAATATGGCTGTAATTCCGGGAATTGTGTATTGTATTTTAATGAATATGGTTCCTGGCCTTATTCGTATGTACCCCCTGGGCCAAATGAACTGTATTGTGGTTAATTTTTTACGATCATGAATCCAGCGCGAATCCATTTGCCATTTTGTTATTTGGGCAAATGGATTCGCTGGCATCGGTTTAAACGTGCACATTCATTGATCATTATGGATATGACTAAATCCGGTTTGTATTTTATCCTTTTTTTTGGTTTGCTTCTCACTGTGTTCATGCCACCGGCAGCGACGTTTGATTTATGGTGGCACATCCAGGCGGGGAAAGATATGGTTCTGCATGGAACATGGCCGAGCCCGGATGAGTATTCTTTTACCGCCAAGGGGGCTGTATGGATTGTGCATTCCTGGCTTGGTGATATCCTGTTATACCTGATGTATTCGTGTATCGGTTTGACCGGGTTATCCGTTGTTCGTGTTGCGGTTCATCTTTTCTTTGCTTTATCCTTGGCTTATTTCTTGTGGAAAAAATCGGGTAACCTGTATATCGTATTTTTTTTTGTTGTCGTCACAATTGATATTGTTTCGTTTCGGGAAATCCGACCTTATCTTTTCTCCGAAGTGGCTTCGGTTGTTTTAATTTCTTATCTTTATGCTGTTTCTCCCTATCGCATTTCGCGATGGGTTGTGTTTCTGATTCAAGTGGCATGGATTAACATTCACCCGGAAGCCCTGGTATTTTATCCGCTGGTTTTTATGAAACTAATCCAGTCTGTAATAAAAAAGCCGAGGGATAATTCGTCTATCCTGTTTGATCTATTCCTTTTTTCTACATTTTTTTTAACCCCAAATACAGTTGGTCTTTTGTTGCGCACGTGGGAAGGGGTTCAGTACCCCACGTCAGACTGGTATGGCGTTTTTTTCTGGTTGAATCA
>JACFNA010000429.1 GCA_019455085.1 Chitinophagaceae bacterium | reverse complement strand
CTGGAGGACCCTTGAGGTGAGTACCCACAAACCAGGTTCATTAGGTGCCCTTATTGGAAAACGTGTCTTCCAGTATACCAACGCCACCGATTCGACCCCCAACGATCCTGCCCTCGACTACACCTATGCCTATGATGCCCTTGGGAATGTGCAGGCAGTGTTTCGAGCAAGTGGAAGTGTTGGAGAGATCGCCCATTTCTTCACCCAAGAAGCTTTTGGCAATGAACTATCGAGTGATACCAATATCCCTGCCTCCAACCGAACCAATCTCTTTGGCAGCACCACTTGGGCAACTGCACGTGCTGCAGGTATTACTGAACATCAGACGGGGAAGATTTCCTCGGCGTTTACCGGGCTGCAGTATTTTGGAGCCAGGTGGTATGATCCAGTGGTGGGAAAGTGGTTGGGAAAAGATCCTGAGTCTATGCAGGACATTATCCCTTCAATACGTCATGAGTTTGTTAATCCATACCATTATAATTATAATAATCCGATACTATATGTGGACATAGATGCAACAACCCCTATTAAACCGCCTTGTAAACCAAAAAGAAGAAAGGGTGATCCACCGATCACTTATCCTTCAATGTTTTATGGGAATTTCTGTGGTCCTGGAACCGACATGGATCTGAAATGTAAACCAATTGACTATGAGGATGATTGTTGCTACCAACATGATATCTGCTACTGGAGTTATGGCCTCGATCCCAAAGTGCATGGTCCAAAATGCATAAAGGACTATGATCAGAAGATTTGCAAACAGAAGCATTGTTGTGACAAGATACTCTGTGACTGCAATCGAAAGGCATGGGATCTGATTCAGCCTGAGTACGAATGCTCACCAACACAGCCGCAAAGTAGGTGTAGATGGCATAATACCGACAAGTACTATAAAGGATTGTCAATTGCATTTCGATGCGGATGTGATTCTGTTAGAAACGCTAATACTACAATCTGTCCTCACAGAAATCAGTATCCTTGATAATCTACCAGATGTATCTAGGAACTACCGAATCCAGATAAAATGGTTGGCGCTGGTTGTAAGAGGAAAGGATCTCTAA
>JACFNA010000428.1 GCA_019455085.1 Chitinophagaceae bacterium | reverse complement strand
ACTTGGTAATCCGGGTATTGAGTATAACCATACCCGGCATAATATCGGATTTGATGTCGTAGATGCTTTTGTGGCTGCCAATGGAGGGGTGTTTTCGGTGGAGAGGCTGGCTTTCAGGGCAGAGGTAAGCTGGAAAGGCCGAAAATTTGTATGTATTAAGCCCACAACGTTTATGAATCTGAGTGGCAGAGCTGTAAAGTATTGGTTGGATAAGGAAAAGGTGCCTCTGGAAAATATGCTGGTGATAGTCGACGATCTGGCCCTGCCGGTAGAAAAGGTCAGGCTCCGCGGGAAAGGAAGTGATGGGGGCCATAATGGGTTGAAAGATATTACCGCTGTTTTGGGCACTGAAAAGTATCCGCGCCTGAGGTTCGGAATTGGTCATGATTTTTCGAGGGGGGCTCAGGTCTCTTTTGTGCTGAGTACCTGGACGGCGGAAGAACTGCCGGTAATTAAGGATAAGATCAGGGAAAGTATAGATATAATTGGCAATTGGGCAGTTCTGGGTATCGATAGGGCTATGAATCTATCGAATAATAAAGATATAAAATGAACCTTCCTGAATTCAAAACCTTTTTTATATTTTCGCATCGTCCCTTGAGAAGCCGAATTTAATCTGCTTAAGTATGAAGATATTTTGCATTGGAAGAAATTACGTAGATCACGCAAAAGAGTTGGGTAATGAGGTTCCTGAAGAACCCGTTGTTTTCATGAAACCGAAAAGTGCATTGCTTCAGGCACATAGTCCTTTTTATTATCCCGAGTTCACAAATGAGCTGCACTATGAGTGTGAATTTGTAATTCGAATCAGTAAGAATGGCAAGTACATACAACCAAAGCATGCATCTAATTATTATAATGCCTACTCTATCGGCATTGATTTTACAGCAAGAGATATCCAGAGCCAACTGAAAGAGAAAGGGCTACCCTGGGAAAGGGCAAAAGCGTTTGATAATTCTGCGGTAATAGGGAATCTCACCGACATTAAGAATGGAGAGGATATTAAGGCTAATTAATATTTTGATGTGCTAGGAGAAGTATCGAGCTAATCTGTACATAAA
>JACFNA010000427.1 GCA_019455085.1 Chitinophagaceae bacterium | reverse complement strand
TGGTGATTCAACAGACTTGAATGTAATTATTAATGGCGGAAGCGGTACAATGAGTATTGTATGGAATGGCTTGTTCAGTGGAGCCCAACAAACTGTAACGCCAACAGCTACCACTCAATATACAGTTCTTGTTACCGATAGTAATACTTGTAAAGCTTTTGATACTGTCATGGTAACAGTAAATCCATTGCCACAGATAGCTTATAGTTTTAGTAATGCATGCGAGAACCAATCAGTAGCATTTACGAATGCTACAAATATCTCTAGCGGCTCTATCATATCATATCAATGGAATTTTGGCGATGGAGTTGGTGCATCAACAGATCAATCTCCAAGCTATACATATACCCAAATGGGTAATTATCAGGTAGAGCTTACTGCTTCTTCTGATCAAGGTTGCCAGCAGACTGACTCTTTGCCTATTCAGATATATGATGTGCCCATTGTTGGATTTTCAGCTAATCAACTGAATGGCTGCGCCCCACTATGTGTTCTCTTTGATAATACAACGTCTGTAATCGGCGCTAATATTAATACTTACAACTGGACTGCCAATGGTGTAGGATTTGCTTCAAGTGCCACACCTTCATATTGCTTCCAAAATTCCGGCATATATACGATCTCATTACAAGCAATATCAACACAAGGATGTAGCGCTTCTCATACAATCAATGATTATTTGACAGTTTATGCTAATCCGATTGCTGATTTTGCGCTTTCAAGTAATTATCTGTCCTCTTTTGATCCCTATGTTCAGGTAACAGATTTATCTATGAATGCTGTTTCCTGGGATTGGGATTTTGGAGATGGCTATACAGCTAATGTACAGAACCCTGTGCACTCATATACCGATACCGGAAAGTACTGTGTAAATTTAGTCATCTATTCGCTGGAAGGATGTACAGATGATACCAAACGTTGTTTAATAGTATATCCTGAATTTAGTATTCACATACCTAATACGTTTACACCTAATGATGATAAAGTAAATGATGTATTCTTTGTTCATGCTGTTGGTATTGAAACATATGAAATGCGGTTATTTAATAGATGGGGCGAATG
>JACFNA010000140.1 GCA_019455085.1 Chitinophagaceae bacterium | reverse complement strand
CAGTAAAAGATGGAAACACGGTGAAGGTGACATGGGATGTGGCCAATGAAATCAATCTGCAGAAGTATGTGGTAATGAAGTCAGCCGATGGCAATACCTTCCACGATCTTGCGGAAGTGAAAGCAGCCGGCAGAAAACAATACACCCTGACAGATGATAAACCGATGAACGGATTTAACTACTACCGCATCAGGAGTGTGGACAAGGACGGATCGCAATCGTTCTCAACGATTGCCAAAGTATGGATGGGAGGAGGAGAGATGAAGATAGGGGTATTCCCGAACCCAATCAGAGATGGGGTAGTGAAACTGAGGTTTGAGAATGCCATGCCTGGCAAATATGTAATCAGATTGTATAACCCTGCAGGTCAGACTATAGTATCAAAGGAAATATCCATTGCAGGGGGTGCGCACAGTGAATCGATACCATGGGATTATAAAATGGCTCATGGCACCTATCAACTGGAGGTGACCAAACCAGACGGAAGCAGGAAGATGATCATTGTGATGTATTGATATAAAAGGCACAACAGATGCATTATAAGAGGCCATTCGGGTGGAATGGCCTCTTTTGTTTTTTGGAGAGAAGGGCTTTTGGAGAGAAGGGCTTTTGGAGGTCGGTAAAAGATATGGTTCAGGAAGTGCTTAAAGGATAGGTTTTAAAATGCGGCTAAAGCCTTTGGAGGGTAACTTTAGTTCAGTTGGCTAAAGCCAACGGTAAAAGGTTTTAAGAGGTTCGGTGCGGTTTGTCTTTCCCTAAGTCAGAATTTTCAAATTGCGTATTGTCTCTTCCCGCCGCAACTGCTCTCTCTTCCTGAAGTAGTTTTGTGTTTAAAGAGCTTTTACCGGCTATTATTATCGTTGGCTTTAGCCGCATTATTCTTAGTGAAATGCGGCTAAAGCCTAAGGGGCTATACTTTCTTTTCAGTTGGCTAAAGCCAACGGTAAAAGATTTTAAAGGATTTGTTACGTTTTGTCTTTCCCTAAGTCAGTATTTTCAAATTGCGTATTGTCTCTTTCCGCCGTAACTGCACTTTTTGCCTGAAGTAGTTTTGTGTTTAAAGTGCTTCAGCTAGCTGTTATTAACGTTGGCTTTAGTCAACGGAATTAAAGGTAACAGGTTACGGCTTTAGCCACATTATACTTAATGAAATGCGGCTAAAGCATCTTTTGAGTGAGACTTTCATAGTGCTGCCCAGAAGGGCAGGATAATAATTCAAAAACCTGGGTACCTCCATTCCCGCTTCCCCGCTTTGTCTCGGCAGCACCGGGAGTGTTTATTTTTCATCAGGGGAAAAGATAAAGAGATCAACACCCCAAAAGAAGGTCGGCCATTTATTGCGGTCAAATTATCAGGAAATTGATATAACCAATTGATAACCGATGGTTGTGCTTTCAAATAATTCTGGACCCGACAAGCCGGAAATTTTAGGAATCGGCCTGTTAAGTTGCTTCATATTATACAGAGAATGAGCATTTTATACGAGCAAAAAATAAATTATTACTTACACTCTTGCATTTCAAAAAGGCAAAATATATTTTTGCTGTTGCTTGACCGTATTCTGCGGGAGCTTTATTCCTACATCTTATAGAATTTCCACATTCCTAATTCATGATTCTCTGAAGCCTGTGCTTCCAAGTTTCCTTTGTAATTACCTCTGTTAAGTTTTTATCACAAAGAAAAAATGAAATCATGAGGAAATTTTACACTCTACTAGCTGCTTTGCTATTCGCTATTGCGGGCTTCGGGCAGACGCAAGTAATAAAAACGTTTAATGTGGAGTATGATTGGCGGGGAAATGCAACCACAGAGTTTACCTGGACTGTACCATGTGGTGTGACTTCCATAAAAGTTGAAGCCTGGGGAAGCGGTGCCGGGGGAAATGCTGGAATTGGAGGAGGAGGTGGTGGTGCGTATGCCGCAATAACTAATTATAGTGTAACAGCGGGTACTGTTTATACCATCGTTGTTGGGAAAGGTGCGGCACGCGGATCGGGAGATGATGGCCAGTTTTCAAGATTTAGATTGGGTAGTGATGATATTGTAGCCGCTGAGGGAGGTGGAGTCGGAAGTGGAAACAGAGCAGGTGGAAGCGCATCAAACAGTATTGGTACAATTAGGTTTTCGGGAGGTAACGGAGGTGTATCTGCTTCGGGAAGTGGTGGAGCCGGTGGTGGAGGTTCTGCGGGGAACGCTGGTGCTGGTGGTAATGGAATATCGAATAGTGGATTTAACGGCGGTTCTGGTGGCGTTGGTGGTAACGGCGGAGGCTTTGCTGGAGGAAACGGTGGTAATGGATGGCAAAGTGGAAATGATGGAACAGGACCTGGTGCCGGCGGTGGCGAGAGGGGAAGTAGTGGTTGGAGCAGTGGTGCTGGCGGAGATGGCAGGGTTGTGATTACTTATTATGGAATCAGCGAGAATTATTGTAATGCTAATTTTTGGGTTACGCGTCCGATTACCCATGTACAGTTTAAGGAAATTAACAGAACATCCTCTAATCAAAATAGTTCTAGTGGATATGAAAACTTTTGTGATAAGGCAAGTGTAAATCAGGGAGGAACCTATCTAATTTCAGTCAAAGGAAATATATCGTCTCAGGGTGCTACTGATTATTACACTGTATTCATCGATTGGGATCAGAATGGCAACTTCAATGGGGCAAATGAAAGATATAATATTGGTTCATCAACAAGTAGTAATACAGTTATAACAGGAAATATTGCAGTTCCTACGGGTGCTCATCTTGGACTTACCAAAATGAGAGTAATTAAAAATTTTAATGAATATCCAGGAAGTGCGTGTGGTAACAGGAACTTTGGCCAGGTCGAAGACTATCTTGTTGAAGTGACAGGGAATTGTCAGCAACCTACTGGTGCAACTGCTAATAACCAATCATCTCTTACTATTTGTGAAGGGGAAGATGTAACCCTACGACAGACCGGTGGACAATTGGGGTCGGGTCAGACCTGGAAATGGTATGTGAATAACCCATCCGGAGCGGTTGTAGGTACTTCCACAAATTCGGATGCTTCGATAGTGGTGAATCCGACAACTACCACCACCTACTATGTTCGTGCGGAAGGTGGGGTATGTGGAACCGGCGGTACTGGAAGAACAGTTACTGTAACTGTTAAGAAAACACCCACTATTACGCATTCATCGGGTAGTCTGAATCAGACCGTTTGTACTTCCACTTCAATTCAAAATGTAGTGTTCAATATTGGCGGTGATGCTACCGGCGCTTCAGTCAGTGGGTTACCTTCGGGTTTAAGTGGAACTTATAATTCAGGCGCCAAAACTTTCACTATAAGTGGGATACCTACCATGCCTGGAGCATTTAATTATACTGTTACCACTAGTGGTGGAGCGCCATGCACTAATAACTCTATATCAGGTACAATTACTGTTCTGGCTAAATTAGGAAGTCTGAACTATGGCTCTAATAATTTTACATTTTGCGTGGGAGGTGCTATACCCACACTATTTCCGACACTAAGTAGCGGTAGTGCATCTTCCTATAGTGTAAGTCCTGCTTTGCCTAATGGCCTTAGTCTTAATACTTCAACTGGAGAAATATCTGGTACTCCCTCAACTACTCAGCCTTCTGCCACCTATACAATCACAGCTTCAAATGGGTATTGTACTGCAACTAGAAATATTACGATAGCGATATCAAATACTACTTCAATATCGTATGATATTATTCCTGCAGGAACCCATCAGCTTTGCTCATCAGGCAGTAGTCCTATTGAGATAAAATTGTCAGGATCCCAGACAGGGATTAGCTATCAGTTATACAGAGATGGAGTAGCTGTGGGTACTGCAGTTTCAGGTACCGGGGCACAACTAACATTTGGAAACCACAATACAGAAGGAACTTACTATATTCGTACCACAAGTGCCTGTGGCACTCAGATGAATGGACTGGTAAAAATTCAGGTAACCCAGGCTCCTAATACAACCTTTGCTTATTCAAAGAGTAACTATTGCTCCGAAGAGGAAACAACAGGTGGTGTAACCTTTAGTGGGTCGCCGATCGCAGGCTTGTTCACAGCCCCTGCAGGGATTGTTTTTATAGACAACACCACTGGTGAAATAGATTTGAAGAATAGTACGCCGGGTACTTATTTAATTACCTATACGATAGCTGCCGGAGGAGGATGTGCAGCCTATTCTACTTCAAAAAGTATTACTATTACCCAGTCGGCAACAAAATATGCAATTGCCGGTGGAGGTGCGTTTTGTTCAGGAGCAGGCGGGGTTCCAATCACACTTAGTGGTTCTCAGAATGGTATTTCCTATCAATTATATAGAGGTACGACAGCGGTCGGAATTCCGGTGACGGGGAATGGTGGAGTTATCAGCTTTGGTAATCAGACTATAGCCGGCATCTATCACGCAGTGGCTTTAGATGCCTGCAATACCCGGATGATTGGCGAGGTAGAGGTGGTAATAAACCCTGTTCCAACAACTCCGGTAATTTCAGTAAGCCAGACAGAAATATGTGAGGGGACTATTTTACCTCTAACAGCTTCTTCAGGTGTTCCTGTTAATTCTCCTGGTACTAAGACAGTTAACTCAGGCAACCTCAATTTAACTATTCCTGACAGTGACAAGGATGGCGTTTATATTCCATTATCGGTTTCAGGAATACCTTCAAACGCGGTCATTACTGGTATATCCGTCAATTTTAGAATTAGCCACTCAAGAGCTGACCAGTTGTTAGTGAATCTGAAAGGGCCTAATGGTAATGTCCTTAACATTGCCAACAGGATTGGCGGCAATAATAATTTTAATAGCTACGGTAATTCTACAACAATAAATACTACAACGACTACAGATATAGCAAGTTCGGGTAATGCTCCTTTCAATGGTACTTATAAAGCACAGGGTGCGATTGGTGTTGCTGGAGCAGAGTTTGTAATTAATAATGTTTCCAATGTACCTAATCTGGATCAGCTTATAGAGGGTAACGGTATTGGAGCCAATGGTGTATGGCTTTTAAGTGTGAGAGATGTAGTGAGCGGAACAGGAGGAACACTTGTATTTTTTAATATTTCAATTAATTACAAAACAATTTCCAATTCAACTTCTGTAACCTGGTCAGCACTTACTGATCTTTATGACGATCCTGAAACCGCAAATCCGTATAGTGGTTCACCAAAAGATCAGGTATTTTTCAAACCTGCTTCATCGGGTAGTAAGACCTATACCGCAACCAGCACTAATGAATATGGATGTACTGCCTCATCTCCAATTACAATTACTGTGAAGGCATCTCCTACTCTAAAAGTTGCAGCAGATTATTGTATCGATATTCAAAACAGCAAGATAGTAATCACAGCGACGGACACTTCTAATAGCGGAATCAATAGTTCTTCCTGGAAGTGGAGTTCAGGGTACGATGATGGCCCTATCAATACATCTTCAAACAGTACTATTAAAACAAAGACATCGGGCAATTTCCATGTATCTGCCCTGGGTACCAACGGATGCCTTGCAACAGGTACCATAAGCATTGCACAGGAACTGGTTGTCAATGGTGACTTTGAGGACGGAGATGTTGGATTTGAATCTGATTACCTGTCAGCACCTGAAATGTATATTACGGGGAATTACAGTACCGGATTGTACCCTGAAGACAGGTATGCTGTTCATAATAATCCTCAGGATTATCATAAAAATTTCTGGGGTACTGACCACACAAGGGCAGATGGTACCGGCAAGTTTATGATGGTAAACGGATATCGTGTGGATGATAAGGTAATCTGGAGGCAGACTGTAACCGTATTGCCTAATACAAAATACTATTTCTCCGCCTACGCAGTAAGTTTAAATAATGTATCACCTTTTGCAGACCTGGTATTTCGTGTAAATGGCGTACAGGTAGGGGTAAACACCGGGCCGCTGGCTTCTAAGCCCAGCAATAACAATCCGGGTATCTGGAAGCGTTTCTACGGCGAATGGGAGTCAAACAGCGCAACTACAGCAGTTATTGAAATCATAAATCTGCAAACAGCTCCAGGAGGAAATGACTTTGGATTAGATGATATCTCTTTCGGTACTCTTTCTACATTCTTCAACCTGAAGAGTCCGGAACCCACTACTGCGCAGGTATTATGTGCTGAAAGCAGCCTTGATTTCATCGCTTACGAGGCCGGTGGTAAGGGGGATGCCCCCACACTCACCTGGTCAGCATCAAACCCGGGTGGTATTACCTCTTACTGGAATGGACGCGACTACAGACTTATGGGCCAACCTGCCACACCGGGAACCTATACGTATTCATTAAGCCTGGAGGTATGTGATCAGCAGTATCTTGTCAGGACAGGTACGGTAGAAGTGAAACATCCTTCTGATCCGGGTACATTCAAGAATGCAATCAATAATGCAATTCCTATCTGCTATGATGCTTCAGGCAGAGCAGAACTTCAGAATACTTATGGAGATATTCTCAAATGGGAATATTCTACCAACCAGTCGACCTGGAATACGCTTAATTCCAATAATACCTATTATGACTATACCAACCTTCAGGATCCGCTATACCTGCGTGCGTATGCATTGCAGAGAGATAATCTGGGTAATGCAATCAAAGGTTGTGAAGAAGCCGTGTCAGAAGTGGTGAAGTTAGGTATAAAGAATATGTGGGAGGGAAATAATACGAGTGCATGGAGTACGGCTGGTAACTGGAGCTTTGCGACCGTTCCGGATCCGGGTTGCGATTACGTAATCATTCCGGATGTAGGTGCCAAACCTTATCCCATACTTTCTGATGCAAGACAGGTAAAGAATCTTATTATCAGAAATAATGCTTCAGTGACTGTAAACAATACAGGTGTGTTGAAAGTATCCGGGGTGATCAATAAAATTGGCAATGGAGTGATAGACAGTAAAGCAGGTACGATGGAGTTTAATGGTACCGCTGCGCAGACAATCTCAAGTAGCCTGTTTAAAGATACCACGATCAACAAGCTTGTAGTGAGCAATAGTAATGGTTTAAGTGTGAGTGGTTCAGGAGCAGCGTTGGCGATTTCCGGTAAGCTTTCATTTGGAACTGCAAATGCGAAAATAAATACCGGAGACAATCTGACACTGAAGTCAACCAAGCAACATACAGCGAGTCTGGGTGTCGTGGGCACGTCTAACGCTGTCAATGGTAAACTGACAGTAGAACGCTATATTAATGTGGGAACCGGAGAAGGAGAGCATGATAAGAAATGGATTATTATAGCTACTAACACTAATGGACAGACGATAAAAGAAAGCTGGATGGAAGGAGCCCAAAACCTGGCATCTACTGGTTATGGTATCATGCTGAGTGGCCCTGAAGGTACAGCAGGCGGATGGGATATGTCATCTCCATCGCCGGCGATAAAATACTTTGTGCCAGCTACCGGCCAGGGTTCATGGAAAGGAGCAGCTAGCGCTAATGTACCTCTTAAGAGTCAGGATGCATGGATGGTATTCGTAAGAGGAGACAGAAGTGTAACCGGAATATGGGATGCCCCCAAACCTACCACATTGCGTAGTAAGGGCACTGTGTTTACAGGTACAAAATCAATTTCAATTCCGGCAATTGATCAGGGATTCTATCTGGTGGGCAACCCTTATCCTTCAGCCGTTGATATGAGAAATGTAACAGGTATGGGAGCCACCGGAACCTATTATGTGTGGAACCCTAATCTGGGTGGTATCTATGGACTGGGTGCATATCAGACCTTCACCTACGATGACAATACCGGAAACTATGTTTCGGTTCCGGGAAGAGATACTATTGCCAATTTATTGAACAGTGGCCAGGGATTCTTTGTGCAGACATTCACTTCCGGCGGCAATATCACTTTTGAAGAAGCGGACAAGGTGGACGAATCGGACAACACCATGTTCTTCAGAGGAAATGGCCGTGGCAAACAGTTGGGAGTACTGCGCACTAATATCTTGTCTGCAGATGGCACTTTACAGGACGGAACACTTCAAATCTTCTCGGATGAGTATTCAAACGGAGTGGACAGAGCTGACGGAAGAAAGATGATCAATACGGGAATAAACCTTTCTGTAAAAGTGAGCAATCAACTGTTGGTTGTGGAAAGAAGGCAGCCCCTGAACATGAATGACACCATCTATTATAACCTTACCGGTGTAGGAAATGGAAAATACACTATTGCGGTTCAGACTAGCGATATAGCCTTTACCGGTTTGGAAGGCTGGCTTGAAGATGCCTTCACAGGACAACGCCACCCGGTAAATATGGATGGTATCACCTCAGTAGCCTTTGATGTGACAAGCGCTGCAGCATCTAAGGCAGCAAACAGATTCAGAATGGTATTTACTTCTGCATTCGGGCCAA
>JACFNA010000139.1 GCA_019455085.1 Chitinophagaceae bacterium | reverse complement strand
GGATTATAACGGGGGTGGATTTTTATCCGGCCCCTTTTTTCAAAAAAAAAGTAAAAAACAATAAAATATTTTCGCCCATGCAACGTTTATACATTGATTGTGGTCTATACTGTCAAACCACATTGAGCAAAAAAGATATTAAGAATTAAGCAAAATATTATAAAGCCTAATCCAGGCTTTCAACTCGGTTTTTCATAGGATATTGGATTATAACGGGGGTGAATTTCTATTCGGCCCCTTTTTTATTTCAATCAGGTGAACTTTACGGTTTCCTCCGTATCAAAGTTGGGATTGTAGTGTACAAAAAGATTAAGGTAAAGAAGCCTGCTCACCCTCATAAAATAAGGCTGCAAAGCCAGATTCAGGATTGCGTTTACCACTATCCAGTATATAAGCCTGTTGTCATCGAGCGAGAAGCCAATAATCAGCCACCATAAGAAAAAGGTAACAGCCGAAAACAAAACCGTAATGGCATAGCTCATATACCCTGTTCCATACCAGAAACCGGGTTCCAGGTCAAAAGTCTGCGAACAAACCGGACAATCGTGATACATATCCAGAATGGCTTTCGGTCTCAGCGGTTTATAGGGATTGGGTTGTTTAAACATATCTCCTCTTCTGCAACGCGGGCATTTCACATGTAAGACACTCCACAGGTAATTGGGAGTCGGTTTATCATTTTCAGACATAATACGAAGTTACAAACGCAGTCACAATAATTATGCACAATTAAGAAACCGTTTTCAGGTGCAATTCTAAAAAAGAATCATTTACCGGCTCGTACGCCTGAGCACCATTTCAGGTTCATTGGTAGTGATAAAATCAACTTTATTCTCTATTAACCAGTCCACCTGAGTGCTGTCATTTACCGTCCAGGCATTGGTTTTGATTCCCAGACTTCGGGCATCCGCAAAATATTGAGGATGCCTTTTAAACACACTAAGATTATAATCAATTCCGAAAAGGCCAGCTGCACTCACCTCCTGAGGGCTTTTGTCTCCATTCAGATATTGCACTTCTGCATCCGGTTGCAGCCTTAGCACTTCAAGGCACATCGCATAGTCGAAGCTGATATAGACTATATAAGGCTGTGCATGATACTTCTTCACTTCCTCCACAACCTTTCTGACTGTTTTCATTGCCCACTCTTTCCCTCTGGTAGATGACTTAATCTCCAGAATGAGCCTGGTACGGCGCTGTGCGGTAATCTCCTTCAAAAACTGCCCAAGCAGTGGCAGCGGCTCTCCATTGGCTAAAGGAATAGTCCTCAGTTCCTCCAGGGTAGATGTTTGAATATCTTTCTTTTGGTAAGTAGGGTCATGATTTACCACAATCTGTCCGTCACCAGTCATGTGCACATCTGTTTCACTGCCGTAATATCCTCCTGCGATTGCAGCCTTTAGTGAGGCGAGTGAATTCTCGGGTGTATGGGTATGTTTCCATGCCCCCCGATGCGCTATCACTATATTGTCAGCAAACCTTCTTTCAACTGTGGAATCATTTTGCATAGCCTTATTTGACTGTACGCACGAAAATAAGACTATGGGTAAAAAGCAGATCCATCTACACTTCATTTACTTGCTATTTAAGGAGTAAAAATAGCTAAGAATACATTGAAATTCACGGAATCTTCTCTTTGTGAATAACAGTCGCCTGATCTGCCATGCCCATATCAAATTCGTACAAACTATCCCTGCTCAGCAGATTATCCCAATCTATTATCCGTCATGTGTCATTCTTCATCGGTTACTGAAGCCTAAGGTAGGTTCCCGCATGTGCATTCAGGTTGTTCAAATCTTTCACACCGAATTTATTATATGGTGAAACGACATAACTTCCTCCTGCCTCAATTCCCCACTTACCTGTTTTACCCAGACTCATTCTTGCGCCCAAACCTGCCTGCGCTCTGAAATTGAGGGTAGATTGCTGTTGATTACTAAATACTCCCAGATATTGATTGTAACTTACCAGGTTAATACCGGTAGCAAGTGACACGTATGGCAAAACCCGCGACTGGCTGCTTAGTAACGGCTGATATTCTACTCGTGCCATCACCGGGATTGTCTGCAGTGAATTGCTCATTACTGCAGATATCTGCTGTGTTTTGTCGGTATTATATACCCGTCTGGGATACTTCTGATAATAATCCTGAAACCCAAACTGGCCTCCGATAGTCCAATGGGGCGTCAAATCGTAGGTAACGCTCCCCAGAAATCCGCGGGAAGAGGTATTAGAGATGAAGCCGGAAGTCATACTTCCAACCGGAAAACTGAAGTTATAATCTAAATGAAATTTAACGGGATGGTCCTGTGCTTTTACTGGAGCAATCCCAAAAGTTACCATTGCTAATATAACCAGGATTGATACACGCGTTTTCATAGCAAAATAAATTTTAGAGTGATTTTATATAGGGAGACTGATCAAACAATGCTTTTACCTGACTATCTGCCACAACCGGATTATAGATATTGCTACCTCTGATAAGCCCTGTCCATATTACTTTTAACTCACCTGATTCCGGTGCATTCTTCAGATCAATCATATCAAGACTCACTGCCCCCTCTCTGATAGAGTAAACAGCATAATTATACGGCAAATAGTATCCATAGCCCGGATAGCCCCAGAAATAAGGATCCCAATACGAACCATACATATCCCAATAAGAAGGTCCGCTGATGACACCAGTCGTGGTAGATATAATTCTGTTAACCGTAATACCTATGTCCGGATGCTGATCCTTGTTCACCGCGGTGTATCCATTTCTGATCATCGCTTGTTTCACGGCGTCGATATATGCCTGTCCGGCTTCCGTCAGCTGCATTTTAGATTTTCCATTTTCTAACACTGCTACTGAATCGCTGACATAAAATGTGTGAAAATCGCTGAAGTTCGCACTGGAGTCGTGATCAGTAATATAGATCCTCGACTCTTCATCTGTAAGATTAGCCACAGGATCTTTGCCACATCCCGTGATCAGCAACATCGCTATCGCAATTGCTAAGAGGCTCATTTTTGTTTTCATAACTATTAGTCTTAAAGGGTTGATTCACTACCCTCCTGCTTTCAAAAGAAGTGCCTGATAGTATTATAAAATTCAAAAAATGAGTTCTCGAAAAAGGATTTAAGAATATGATAACAGCCACAGCCAATGGGATACCTTCACCCAATACCGGTGATCACACACCATCCAGTATGATTACATGTAGGATATGCGAATGCACAAAAAAACCGGCAGTGTGCTACTGCCGGAAATTTGTCTTCAAAAGGAAAAAACTGGATTACTAACCCCAAAATATTTTAGAATGGAAGGTCGTCTGCACTTTGCTCGTGCTCTATCGGTTGTGCCACTTTCGTCTCACCTGTTACAGGCGGAGGAGTATCAGTGCCACCTTGTGAATCCTTACCACCAATCAGTTGAATTTCACGCACACGAAGCCTGAGCGTGGCCACCGCTTCGCCATCCTGTTTCTTATACACATCTGCTTCAGGAGCGCCTTCCACATATACTGTTTTGCCCTTTGTCAGATAAGGAACGATGCCTGTCCTATCTGTCCAGTACGAACATTCTACCCATATTGTTTTTTCCTGCATTACACCAGTAGCATTCTTATATCTTTCAGTGTGTGCTACACTAAAATTGATAACATTCTTCCCGTTTACTTCGCGCTGCACGCAGTCTCTTCCCAGATTTCCAATTACTTGTAACTTAATCATGATCGTATATTTTAAAAAGTGATAGTTGGTAAAATTAGGATTTACTTACCCAATAAAAAGTACAGGACTTTGATTGTGAATAAGTTTTCCTAATTCAGTTTTTTCTTGATTGTGGACACCTGATCCTGAAGGTTATTTACCAGATTAGCCAGGCTATCCATATCCCACCTTTTCTGCTCTGAAACCTTCTGTATCACGGCTTTGGCTTCCCATAACTCCAGAATATCATTCTTGTAAACCTGATAAGGCTGGTAAAGCGGATTATCGCTTACCAGAGTCACCCTGGTTGTACTTCTGTTATTTTTCACTACCCTTTTATACACAATTCCTTCATTATTGGTAATTACGATGCAGGCTGTATTATTTTTCAATTTATCGAGCGACTCTGCCTTCTCTCCTACTATTACACTTCCGCTGGGTGTAGGCAACATACTGTCACCTATGATTTCAAATGCCCTGCAATTGCCCCCTTTGATCATCGGCAGGGTAAAAGTGTTGAGTTCATCAATAAACTCATCGTCAGCATATCCTGAAAGGTAACCCGCCGCAGCCTTTACAGGCACAAAGTGAATCAGGCCTCGGTCAGCTGAAGCCATCTTCATCTGGCGGCGCCTGCTCAGATAATCTGACCCTTTTTGAACACTGAGGTCTTCAGTTAAGAGTTCATCGAGCGTAACATTAAACATCTCACTAAGTGTTTGAAGGACATCAAGCCGCGGATCTGCCCTTTCCTCTTCATAGGCTCCAATAAGAGAACGCTTGATACCAATTTTGGCCGCAAACTCTTCCTGAGTCCAGCCACGAAGTTTGCGAAGATACTTCAGATTTTTTCCTGCCTGTGACATAAAACTAATAATTTTAGAGCGAAAATACTAATTGTTTTAGTTTAAAAAAATATTTTTTTAAATATCTATCCTTCCCGGGTAATTGTTATCAGGAAATTCCATGCATAAACGGCGATTAATTTGCAAGGGTTGGTTAGGTACGAACCATCCTCCACGTAAAAAGAATACCTGCTGATTTTAGAAATTAATTTTCGTCATCTTTGACCGATTTCTTTCAGTTAAATTCGTAATTCTAAAACTGTAACTGCACGTGCAGCTCTGAATACATAATAATATCCTCCAAAAGAATAGAAATGAAAAAACTCATTGCGGCATTTCTTGTAATCTGCATAACCGGATGCAGTCACAAACCATTCAAATCTGTATGGACAAAAGAAAAGGCCCCCTCAGAATTCACAATGAGATTCGAGACCTCCAAAGGTGATATAGAAATAAAAGTAACCAGAGCATGGTCGCCGCTGGCCGCCGATCGCTTTTACCAACTTGTCAGGCACAGGTATTTTGACAACACCCTTTTCTACAGAGTGGTGCCCGATTTCGTGGTACAGTTTGGCAATACGGACACTACTATCACTAACCGCTGGAATAAATACAAGATTGCCGATGAGCCTGTAATTAAAGGCAATGTGAAGGGCGCTTTAAGTTTCGCACGGTCAGGAAAGGAAACAAGGGGCACAGACCTTTTTATCAATCTTAAAGACAATCCACGACTTGATACTGTACGATCATCAGGAGTTACAGGATTCCCTGTCTTCGGAATGGTCACCAAAGGCATGGAGACTGTCGAGGCTTTATATGGAGGATACGGTAACAAGCCATTACGTGTTTACGATTCGCTGAGTGCCAATCGCACCAAATACCTGGAAATGTTTCCTAAACTAGACTCGATAAAAAGAGCATACATTCTTAAGACTAAAAAGTAAAACCCAACGCCCGCATCTGACCGAATTAATTTAGATTGCAGGCGCAAATGAAATACTATTTAATTGCAGGAGAAGCTTCGGGTGATTTACATGGCAGCAACCTCATCAAAGCATTACGGCAAAAAGATCCGGCAGCTGATATCCGCTGCTGGGGTGGCGATAAGATGCAGGAAGCCGGCGGCACTATCGTAAAGCATATTAAAGCACTCGCTTTCATGGGCTTTATTGAAGTAGTGCGAAACCTGCGAACCATTCTCCGGAATATCAAATTCTGTAAGGAAGATATCCTGGCCTTCCGGCCCGATGTGATCGTATTCATAGACTATCCGGGATTCAATATGCGCATTGCAAAGTGGGCTAAGCAACAAGGCTGCAGGACAGTGTATTACATTTCTCCTCAACTCTGGGCATGGAAAGAAGGCAGGGTGCATCAGATTAAGAAATATATCGACAGGATGCTGGTGATTTTTCCGTTCGAAAAGGACTTTTACAAGAAGTGGAACTATGAAGTTACTTATGTAGGACATCCTCTGGTACCGGTTGTAGATGCCTTTATGGCTGCACATCCTGAGCTACATCCGCAAAGCGAGGTGGTTGCACTTTTACCGGGAAGCCGAAAACAGGAAATAAAAGCCAAACTCCCCATCATGCTGGAAGCCACAAAAGAATTCCCCACGCACCGTTTTTTTATCGGCAAGGCTCCCACCATCGACAAAGAACTTTACGACACCTATCTTCAGGGTTATCCGAATGTGGCACTGGTGAGCGAAACCTATCCCCTGTTGATGGAAGCAAGCGCTGCACTGGTAACCAGCGGTACGGCTACCCTTGAGACTGCGCTTTTTAATGTGCCAGAGATAGTATGTTACAGAGCAGGCCGGCTGAGTTATGAAATTGGCAAAAGGCTTATCAAACTCAAATTCATCTGTATCGTCAATCTGATTATGAATAAGGAAGTGGTAAAAGAACTGATCCAGGACGACCTGAATATCAGAAACATCACTGCCGAACTCAACTTATTGCTACACAATGAGGATAAACGAAAACAGATAATGGCTGATTATCAGGAATTGAGAGCACTTCTCAATTATCATGGAAACGCCTCGCAGAATGCTGCAGAGGCTATCATAGATTTCCTTGCAAAATAGCCGGAGAGACAATTGCAGGTAATAACTTTAAATGCACGGAAAAATCAAAAGGAGATATCCTTAAAATTATTTTTATGGTTGCCCGGTTAAGTTATTCAAAATGAGTCTGAAACACCCGTTGAGTAAGGCTTTCACTGTTCTATAATTAAGGGAAGGGTAATAAATTCAAAATCTAAGCCCATTGGGCTGTAGCGTCACTTAGCCGGCCAATAATAATATTTTTTATAGAATTGTGTAATTATTCTGAAAGCATGTTTATCTTTCAATCCTCCTACCGGGGACAGATTCAATAAAACTGAATTAACTACTATGGCCAATTCTCTGTTCAGAAAAAAAAGTATCGATTCCATATTGAGAGATTACGAAGCACGGGATAAAGACTCGTCTCATAATTTAAGGAAAGTATTAGGCGTCAAAGACCTTACCTTTCTTGGAATTGCCGCAGTGGTGGGAGCCGGCATCTTTTCTACTATCGGGAGTGCGGCCTATAACGGCGGGCCGGGTATTTCATTTCTGTTTATCATCACTGCTGTCACCTGCGGTTTCTCTGCACTATGTTATGCGGAGTTTGCCAGCCGCGTACCTGTATCAGGTAGTGCCTACACCTATTCTTATGTCACATTCGGCGAACTGATAGCCTGGGTAATCGGTTGGGCACTGATTCTTGAATACGCCATCGGCAACATTGTAGTAGCCATCTCGTGGAGCGGATACTTTAACAACCTGCTGGTGCATATCTTCAATATCCATTTGCCCGACTGGCTGCTGATAGATCCACAAACAGCTACCAACGCATTCAAAGAGAGCACCGCGGCTATGGCCAATCAGGCAGCGCTCACGGCAGATCAGATAAAGAATTATTCATTTGCAATAGAGGCATACAACCAGGCTCCGGTAATCGGGGGCACTAAAGTGTTCTTCAATCTGCCGGCTTTTATAATCGTAGTATTGGTAACCTGGTTAGCCTACATCGGCATTAAAGAGAGTAAGAAGTCGGCCAACTTTATGGTGATTTTCAAAATTTCGGTAATCATCTTCGTAATTGTAGCGGGCGCTTTCTTTGTGGACACCAACAACTGGAGGCCATTCCTGCCAAACGGATTTGAAGGCGTACTAAAAGGAGTATCAGCGGTATTCTATGCCTACATTGGGTTCGACGCCATCTCCACCACTGCTGAAGAATGTAAAAATCCACAAAGGGATATGCCTCGCGGGATGATCTATTCGCTGCTCATCTGCACAGGGCTTTATATCCTGATTGCCCTTGTACTTACGGGTATTGAAAGCTATTCACACTTCAAGAATGTAAATGATCCACTTGCATTTGTATTTCAGGAACGTGCCCCGTGGATTGAAAAAATTGTATCTGTCAGCGCTGTAGTAGCGACTACTTCTGTATTGCTGGTGTTCCAGATAGGTCAGCCGAGAATCTGGATGAGCATGAGCCGCGACGGATTGCTTCCTAAGAGATTTCAGAAGGTACATCCCCGGTTCCAGACCCCCTCTTTTGCTACCATCGTTACTGGTGTGATTGTAGGGCTAGGCGCACTTTTTATCGAGAGCGACCTGGTAACTGACCTCACTTCCATCGGTACTCTATTTGCTTTCGTGCTGGTATCTGGCGGTGTACTGATGCTCCCACGACTGGAAAAGAAACCGGGCCGTTTCTCCCTACCCTACATCAACGGCAAGTATATCATTCCGCTGTTAGTCGCTCTCTTCATCTACCTTATGAGAGGGCG
>JACFNA010000426.1 GCA_019455085.1 Chitinophagaceae bacterium | reverse complement strand
GTACAAGCCTTAATAATACTACCCGTTTTCATATTGCAGATTATATCGCAAGTTACAATGATAAAAAGCAAATAAAAAAGAGGTAAACCCTGATTGCCGTATCTTTATACTGCATGGGAAAGATATATTGCCTGAGCGGATTGGGGGCTGATGAACGTATATATACCAGATTGCGACTGAAGGGCAGGACATTAGTGCACATACCGTGGCCGGAACACGATGAATATGATGAACTGCCCTGTTACGCGCAAAAAGTAGCTACACTGATACAAGATGATAACCCCATCATTATGGGTGTGTCGCTGGGAGGTATGATAGGCGTGGAGATTAGTAAGATGCGGCCGGTGAAGAAATTGATATTAATATCCAGCGCTAAGACCCGAAGCGAAATGCCGCCATACGACGGATTGTTTGGTAAACTGATTAGATCGAAGATACTGCCACCGTTCGTATATAAAACCCCGAACCCTGTTTTAATGCAAAGGTTTGGTGCTGAGACAGAAGAAGATGAAGCATTGTTGAGTGCTATACTCAAAGATTCGGACGGGAAATTTATGAAATGGGCGATGCGTGCAATTGCGCTGTGGCAGAATGAAACTTACCTGCAACCCGTGTCGCATATACATGGCAGGAAAGACAAAATGATTTTCCCTGAAAATGTTCATGCCGACCACTGGATAGAAGACGGAGGCCATATGATGGTATATAACAGAGCTGAACAAATTAGCCGTATTATTGAACAGGAACTGGAAGGATTATGAGAAACATATACTGCATCAGTGGGCTTGGAGCAGACGAACGTATATTTCAGAAACTTCGAATCCGCAACTCGAATATGATATTCTTGGGGTGGCCTGAGTACGATGAAGGGGATACTATGAGTAGTTATGCAGTAAAACTATCACAGTTGATAACTGAAGAAAACCCGATATTGCTGGGTGTGTCTTTTGGCGGTATGCTGACGGTAGAAATCGCTAAACAGAGGGTAATAAAGAAAGGTATTATTGTCTCAAGTACAAAACGTACAGATGAAAAACCAAAGTTGCCCGGATTAATAAAGTGGGTTGCAACT
>JACFNA010000425.1 GCA_019455085.1 Chitinophagaceae bacterium | reverse complement strand
GGCAAGGAGTGGCCGATGAGAAATGACTGCCTCATGCCCAATGGCTCGAAGATCAAACGGTTAAGTGCATGATGGAAATTCACACCGGTAACAGCTGCAATCACCAAACCCAACAATTGATAACCGGTATCAGAATAATGAAACCCTCTTCCGGGTGGAAATTTTGGTTTCAAGTTCTCTTTTGACCATGTAATGACTTCTTTCGGCTGGAATAAACGTTCAGGCTCATTGAATACCTGTTCTAACATCCTTTTACCTTTGACAGGTTGATCCTCAAAATAGTCGGGCAGCCCAGAAGTATGATTCAGCAGATGTTTAAGCTGGATATGGTTTGTATAGTCCTTGTTTTTGAAAACATGCAGGCGCTCGAGCAGATCCGCTTCCAGGAAGTCAATAATCCGAGATTCCAAAGAGAGCTCGCCTTGTTCGCACAACATGCCGATCAGAACAGCGGTGAACAATTTACCTACACTAGCCATAAACACAGGCTGTCCTACCTGTATGGAATTGTCTGGGATGTACTTTGCATTCCCTCCGGCTATGTTCATGTGCAAATGGTTAGCATCCGAGTGGACAAGCAGATGGGCGTTGATAATCTTCTGGTCAGAACTCACTCGTTGTTCAAAAAAAGCAGCTAATCGTTGCATGGTGTCGGGAATTTCCATTTTTTCTCTATACAATGGTTCCGGGGCTTTTATTCTACGGAATGCGCTACGGCAATTAGTTCACCTTATCGCTGCCATCTCTGGTTTTTTCTTCCAATCACATTCTCTGATGATCGAAAAAATGAGAACAACGATTGTCAGGATAACCGTCGAGATTACTTGAATTTCATGGAAATCATAACGGCGGGCAATCGCGGTAATGATCCCAACATGCTGATAAACCAACCACCCGCTCAATAAGCAAACAACTAATCCAAGCGTGGAAAGAAGAGATAAGAGAATGGTGATCATTTTCATTTTGCCTTTTCTAATTGCTATTAATCCGAGGGTGATAGCTGTAATGATCACCGTGCCCAAACCTTGGATGATATGGACTTCAAGCAGGCTGGTTCCATCCACGACGAACCC
>JACFNA010000424.1 GCA_019455085.1 Chitinophagaceae bacterium | reverse complement strand
GGCCCATTAAATCCAGATCAAAACTGGTAACAAATCCTAATGGGTCAGTAATGCTGGTTACATTGGAGTTTTTATCCCAGGTGTACTGAAAACAGGCCAGAGCTGGTGAGGTGTGGGAGCCGGTGAGATTTTTGTGGGTCAATATGGACGAGTGGATGCTGATTGCAAAGAGGAATAAATAAAGCACCAACCTAGCTTTTAGCATTGGCTTTATCCTGGTTTTCTTGCACTATTTTTTGTAAAAACTGAATAAATTCGGTTTGCCGTTCGCTGATGGTGTAAACAGAGCCGTCACGAAACTTTATAAAAAACCGTTGTTGCCAGATTTTTTCTTCCAAGGATTCAAGATCGCTTCTGGCAAACACTTTGGTTTCTTCAAGAGGGATTATAACGACGATAAAATCCTCGTAGACAGAGAATCTGCCATATAAATAGTTTGAACCAAATAGGTACGATTTGGAGGCGAAAAAAGGGATACCGACTCCCAGATAGGTTTTTTCAGGGGTCTTATGCTCTTCAATAGGGATTTTTACGATGTAAGTATATGGTTTATATACATGGCAGTACAAGTTGAAAAGTATAAATAACTGACCAAAAACGGTGGCATAATTATTCCAAAATGCAGTACACAAAAACAGAAGGCAAAAAATGAGTTTGAAAGGGAGAAAAAGCGGTTCTAAATTTTCTGTAATATTGAAAACACCTAACTGTCTTTTTAGGTGACTAGATACATAAAATGATGAGGTGAGAGTTAAGAAGGATATAAGGAACAAAATCATGTTCAGTCACTCACAGATACTTTCAAACCACATGGAGAAATTACTACTGGGCCGGGATGGAGCTTTTGCCCTTCGGCTTTGCCCATCCGGCTCCCTGTATTGGTCAATAAGGTCATTAACCATTTTTTTGTGGGAGGGGCTTCTTCTCCAGGAATAATAGCTCGAAGAAACGATATTGCTTATCTTGCCCGGGATTTGATCCAGAGTATCCATTATCCCGGCCAGTCTGTGTTCTATAGTTCTACCCGAGGCAGTAAAAACCTTATCCCAGGTTCCTGTGGATTCTTTCACCAAGG
>JACFNA010000138.1 GCA_019455085.1 Chitinophagaceae bacterium | reverse complement strand
TTTCATTACCTCAATTTTAGTTTGGAATTGTTTGTGGCTAGAAAAATAAGAAAAGAATAAAACCTTTTCAAATAAATATTTTTATTTACACAATGCATTCCTGTAGATTCCGTTATTTTTGTAATTACAGGTTATTGGCGCCATGCGCCATTTTTGTTTGACTAAAAATCAATTAATGGAAGTTCCTCGTGGTAAGCTTTTTTCGATTGGTGGAGCAGAAGACAAAGGTGTAGATCTGGAAAAAGGTAAAGTAGTAAGAAACAATCTGAACTTTTTTGAACTCGGCATACTTCGCAGGCTGGTGGACGAAGCCGGAGGTACCGAAAAGCGTATAGAGGTAATTACAACCGCTTCTATGATGCCCGTCGAAGTTGGAGAGAATTATCTGAATGCATTTGGAAAAATTGGATGTACTAATGTGGGTATCCTGCCGATTCGCAATCGCACAGATGCCATGAAATCGGAGTACATTGAACGTGTGAAGCATTGTGATGCGGTAATGTTTAGTGGGGGAAACCAATTGCGTCTTACCTCGAGCTTTGGCGGCACTGAGTTCCTTTCAATCATTCAGAACAGGTATTTAAATGAGGATGGATTCCTGATTGGCGGCACTTCTGCAGGCGGTATGGCGATGAGCAATACCATGATTTACGAAGGAAATGCATCTACTGCACATTTGAAAGGAGAGGTAAAGCTGACCACTGGCCTGGCTTTTATGAAGGATGTTATTTTTGACAGCCATTTTGAGAAGCGTGGCCGCTTTGGGCGACTGGCTCAGGCTGTGGCCAGCAATCCATCTGCTATCGGGATCGGACTTGGGGAAGACACGGGAATGCTTATTCGTGAAGGCAATATTATGGAGGCAGTTGGCAGCGGACTGGTAGTAATTATTGATGGACATGGCATCAGGCACAACAATATAGCGGATATACCGGATGGTAGCCCGATCAGTGTGGAGAATATTCAGGTTCATTTCTGTGAAAAGGGAAATGGATACCTCGTTAAGGAAAGGAAGTTTATAATAGATATTGCGGAATACCTGGCATCGCGTCGAAAAGAGGCTGTAAAGGTAAACTCAAGGTAAGCCGCCCCTTCCACTTTACAATACACATTTCCCGTTTGCTTTTGATAAGTTGGCTTGCTATTGAAGATGGTTTATCAAAACAGGTTGGCTGAATAATCAGAAGGCTCCTCTTTCGAAAGTATTGCCCTGGCTCAGGTCACCGGTTTCAAAACCCTTTTTAAACCAGTACATTCTTTGTTCTGAGGTGCCATGTGTAAAGGAATCCGGAGTCACTGTACCCTGGTATTTTTTTTGAAGTCGATCGTCTCCAATAGCATTTGCAGCCTGCAAAGCTTCCTGAATGTCTTCAGGGTGGATTACATTTTTCATTTTCTGGTCGTAATGCGCCCATACACCTGCATAAAAATCGGCCTGTAATTCCAGTCGTACGCTATACTTATTGTATTCTGTTTCTGAAAGTTGGCGCCTTAATTGTTCCATTTTGGCAGACAAGCCCAACAGGTCCTGAATATGATGCCCTACCTCGTGAGCTACTACGTAAGCCATTGCAAAATCGCCTTTTACACCGAATTCCTGTCTGAGCTGATCTGCAAACGAAAGGTCAATATAGAGTTGTTTGTCTGCCGGACAATAAAAAGGTCCTGTCGCGGCGGAAGCACCTCCACAACCTGATGTAGTGCTGCCTCTGAAAAGCACAAGGGTAGGCTCCTGGTAAGTACGTCCCATTTCATTAAATAACTTGTTCCAGACATCTTCGGTATCAGCGAGTACTACCTTTACGAAGGCTGCTTCCTCATCATCGGCAGCCTGTTGTTCAGCAGTCATCTCACTTTGTTGAGAGCCCGGTGGCGGTATCAGTTGCTGCAGGTCATTGATGTCTCCACCGCCCAGGAATACCTGGGCCAGGATGAATAGCAGGCCGATTACCCCCCCACCAAGTGCCAGCCCTCCACCGCTAATTCCTCTTCGGTCATCTACGTTACTGCTTTCCCGGCGTCCTTTCCAGTCCATAATATTGTGTTGAATGATGATAGAATATCCAAATATATCTTTTTTTGAAAAAAATGAACAATTGCATTGTCTTAATGAACCTGAATGTGAGTAGAAGAGTCCGTTTTTAGCATCCGCAAACAGGGTGATTTTGTGATGACAAATTTTTTGTGACAATTTTTATATAGATTATCAATGAGTTATGAGGGTGTGATAAAAAAAGTGCTCAAAAATCATACGAATGAAGGAAAGGCATCATACCTTTGCACTCCTTTAAAAAAAATGCCGGGTTAGCGGCATTAATTTTCACCGGCAGTAATGCCAAACAAAAAATAAGATGAGTAAACTACATTTCACAACTAAACATGCGAACGAGGCTGGCGTACAGCGTAGCTGGTACGTTGTTGACGCCACTAATCAAACCGTAGGCCGCATGTGCGCAAGAATTGCGTCTGTTCTTCGTGGAAAGAACAAAGCCTATTTCACCCCACATGTAGATTGTGGTGATTTTGTAATTGTAATTAATGCCGACAAGGTAAAGTTCACCGGTAACAAACTGGACGAAAAAGTGTATATCAACTTTAGCGGCTATCCCGGAGGGAAAAAGGAAACTGTGGCGAGTGATATGCTGACTCGTCGCCCGGAAGTGGTGATCGAAAGGGCGGTTAAGGGAATGCTCCCTAAAAATCGTCTTGGCAGGAAGATGTATAAGAAGCTGTTTGTATATGCGGGTAGCGAACATCCTCACACTGCACAACATCCTCAACCATTAATCACTAAAAAATAAGGGCAGTAAAGTATTGCCCGACATAATACAATGGAAAAACAAAAAAACGCAACCGGCCGCAGAAAAGAAGCTGTAACCCGTGTATTTATTAATCGCGGAAACGGAAGCATCACTGTAAACGGTAAAGATTACAAAGCTTATTTTCCGCTGATGTATCTGCAAAATCAGGTAGAATTGCCCCTTAAGACTGTTGAATCTCTCGACAAGTTTGATGTGGTAATTAATGCTACCGGTGGGGGAGCCAAAGGACAGGCTGAAGCGGCTAAACTGGGTATAGCCCGCGCCCTGATTGTGGTGAATCCGGAATTCAGGCCGATTTTGAAAGATGCAGGTTTGCTGACAAGAGATTCCCGCAGTGTGGAAAGGAAAAAACCGGGTCAGAAGAAAGCCAGAAAGAGCTTCCAGTTCTCTAAAAGATAATTGCTATTTATTATTAATCATTAAGAAATTATTCTCTCCTCAGAGAAGGAAAAAACAAAATAAATGGAAAATAACACTTCATTACAACAGCAGCTTTTGGAAGCCGGTGTGCATTTTGGACACTTAAGGAAAAAGTGGAACCCCAAAATGTTGCCATACATCTTCGCTGAAAAAAAAGGTATTCATATCATTGACCTGAACAAAACGGTAGAAGGTCTGGAAGAAGCCGCTGCCGCATTGAAATCGATCGCCAAAAGCGGTAAGAAGATAATGTTTGTGGCAACCAAGAAGCAGGCGAAAGAAATCGTAACCGAGGCTGCAAAACGTGTGAATATGCCTTTCGTAACTGAGCGTTGGCTGGGTGGTATGCTGACAAACTTTAACACTGTCCGCAAGAGCGTAAAGAAAATGCAGAATATCGAAAAGATGCTGAATGACGGCACGCTCGATAGCATCACAAAGAAAGAACGCCTTACCCTTACCCGCGATAAAGAAAAGATGGAGAAGGTGTTAGGCGGTATTGCACAGATAAGCAGGGTGCCTGCGGCATTGTTCATTGTGGATATAGGCCACGAACATATAGCACTTGCAGAAGCCAAGAGATTAAATATTACCACCTTTGGTATGGTGGATACAAACTGCGATCCCAATAAGGTAGAATTCTCTATTCCCTCAAACGATGATGCTACAAAGTCGATCGCTATTATTACTAATTATATTACTAATGCCATAGCAGAAGGACTTGCAGAAAGACAGGCGCAGAAAGACGAAGAAGCAGAAGAGGTTGAAGAGCAAACAACCAGAGAGTTTAAGGTTGATGAGGATGAAGATGCAGGCAATGGCCGTCAGAGAAGTGGTGGTAAAGGACGTGGTGCTGCCGGCCCGCAGAAGAGAAGGGTGACTACCGGTGGACGCCAGTCGGCAGGAGGAAAGAGATAACATTAAAATTAATTTTTTAAGTAAAGGCCCGGACAATGCCGGCCTTAAAAATAAAGCTATGAGTACAATTACAATTACAGCAGCAGATATTAATAAGCTTCGTCAGCAAACAGGTGCAGGTATGATGGACTGCAGAAAGGCCCTTATGGAGTCGAACGGAGATTTTGAAGCGGCAATAGACTATTTAAGAAAAAAAGGACAGAAAGTAGCCGCATTGCGTGGTGACAGAGAAGCGAAAGAAGGAGTGATTATTGCACAGACTACCGACGATAAAAAAACAGGGTATGTGATTAATCTGAGCTGCGAGACAGACTTTGTGAGCAAGAATGAAGAATTTGTAAAGTTTGCGCAGTCTGTAATGGACGCAGTAATTGCTAACAAGGTGAATTCACTGGACGAACTGAATAAGGTGAAGATAGGCGATGAAACAGTAGCCGACAAGGTAAATGAGCAGGTTGCCAAGATTGGAGAAAAGATTGGTATCACAAGATTCGAGAAGCTCGAGGCACCTTATGTAGCATCTTATATTCACGGGGCATACAGAATGGGAGTTCTGGTAGGGCTAAGCAGTGGAAACGAGGAAGTGGGCAAGGATTTGGCAATGCAGATTGCTGCAATGAATCCATTAGCAGTTGACCAGGCTGGAATCTCTGCGGACGTAATAGAAAGAGAGAAGAACATTGCGATTGAGCAGGTAAAAGCAGAAGGAAAACCGGCTGAAATGGCTGAGAAGATTGCTGCCGGAAAAATGAACAAATTCTTTAAAGAGAATACTTTATTAGCCCAGGCTTTCGTAAAAGACGGAAACAAGTCGGTGGGTGATTATGTAAAAGAAGCGGGAGGAGACCTGAAAGTGACAGGATTTGTCAGGGTAGCTTTGGGCGCCTGATTCTTTAATGATGAACTTTTTTATTTAGAGGCTGCCCTTTGGTGACAGCCTCTTTTTTTGCACTTGGCTTTTACTCTATTTTATTATCTTCGTTTTTTCGATGATATAACGCTTTCAGGAAAAAAGTGAAGTACAGATTATGAACAGATTTAAACAACAATTCAGAAAAAATGGAACAGATACTCCTTGTAATAATAGGTGTGGTGGCATTGGTAATTGGAATTATACTGGGTAAATTCATATTTGCAAAAAGCACCAAAAATTTATTTGAAGCAGCACAACAACAAGCACAACAGATTGTCTCAGACGCAGAAGCAAAGGCGGAAACTATAAAGAAAGAAAAGCAGCTCGAAGCCAAGGAAAGGTTCGTGCAACTCAAGGCGGAACACGACCGGGAAATACAACAGCGGAACAGCAAGATGGCTGATGCTGAGAACAGGATTCGCCAAAAGGAACAGTCGATCAACCAGAAAGATCAGAATCTTGAAAAGGCTATTCGTGAAAACGAAAATCTGAAAAAGAACCTGTCGCAACAGATAGAGACTGTAAATATCAAGCGTGCGGAACTTGAAAAGCATCAGGAAGAGCATATAAAGAAACTTGAAAAGGTGGCCCAACTGACTGCCGATGAAGCAAAAACCCAGCTTTTTGAGATTTTGAGAGGAGAAGCAAATTCTCAGGCGCTCAGTATGCAACAGGAGATTATTGATGATGCAAAACAGAAGGCTAACAAAGAAGCACGAAAACTAATTATCCAGACAATTCAGAGAACGGCAGCCGAACAGGCGATCGAAAATGCGATAACGGTATTTAATCTGGAATCTGACGAGATTAAGGGGTCTATCATTGGGCGTGAAGGCCGTAATATCCGGGCTATCGAAGCGGCCACTGGGGTGGATCTGATAGTAGATGATACCCCGGAAGCCATCATTCTTTCCTGCTTCGACCCGCTCAGAAGAGAGATTGCCCGGCTATCATTACAGAGGCTGGTGACGGATGGTCGTATTCACCCTGCCAGGATCGAAGAAGTGGTGGAGAAGACCAAAAAGCAACTGGAAGATCAGATTATGGAGATAGGAGAGCGCACAGTGATTGAACTGGGTATTCATGGGCTCCATAAAGAACTAATCAGGCTTGTGGGCAAGATGAGGTTCCGCTCTTCCTACGGGCAAAACCTCCTGATGCACAGTCGCGAGGTAGCTAATTTGTGTGGAGTAATGGCCTCAGAACTCGGCCTGAATGCTAAACTGGCTAAGCGTGCCGGGTTACTACACGATATCGGTAAGGTGCCTGATGAAGAAACAGAACTGAGTCACGCTTTGCTGGGTATGCGCCTGGCTGAGAAATATGGCGAAAATCCTGCAGTGTGCAATGCAATCGGAGCACACCATGATGAAATTGAGATGGAGTACGTAATAAGTCCGATTGTTCAGGCTTGTGATGCGATGAGTGGTGCCCGTCCGGGAGCCAGAAGAGAAATAATGCAACAATACCTGCAGAGGATCAAAGATTTAGAAAATCTGGCAGTAGCTTATGAAGGGGTGGAGAAAGCTTATGCAATGCAGGCCGGACGCGAATTACGTGTGATTGTAGAGGCCGAAAAGGTATCTGATGCCAAGAGTGAGCAACTCAGTTTTGAGATAGCTCAGAAAATCCAGAATGAGATGGTTTATCCCGGTCAGATAAAAGTGACTGTAATCAGGGAGAAAAGAGCTGTTAATGTGGCAAAATAACCCTTCAATAATGGACTTTCAGGCTAAAAAAACTTTGCAGTCTTAAGTAATTTTATGTTACCTTTGCAGTCCTAAAAAAAATTAAGGTGATGAACCCGATTAATTTTGTACACGATCAGTTGACCAAGAAGAATAAGCTTCCTGACTTTAAAGCAGGTGATAATATTACTGTAAACTACAGAATCATTGAAGGAGCTAAAGAAAGGATCCAGAGCTTTAAGGGGGATGTAATCAAGCGCCAGGGCGAGGGTGGTACTGCCACTTTTACTGTAAGAAAGATAAGTGATGGGGTAGGGGTTGAGCGTCTGTTTCCGTTATATTCACCTAATATCGAGAGCATTAAACTGCACAAAGTGGGTAAAGTGCGCAGGTCTAAACTCTATTTCCTTCGTGAAAGAAGTGGTAAGAGTGCAAGGATTCGTGAAAAGAGAGTGAAATAGCAGATTTTATCTTTTTAAATAAATGCCGGAATGTACTTGCATTCCGGCATTTTATTTTCTATTATTGTTCTCTTTATTCCATAAAGTACACTGTACGCTAACTTGTATTTAATGAAAAAACTCCTTTTACTACTGATTGTTGCAGGCCTGTATCTGGCTTCGTGCTCACGGGGAATCACCCCTTATGAGGCTGCCCACGGAAAAGCAAAGTGTGGCAGATACATACGTTAAGCCCTTTACCTTCCCCGTAATATCAGTTTCTTCACTTCAGAAGGGGTACTGGCCTCATTTCAATATGGGTTAGGAGGAGAATGTGAAGTAAGCCGTTTGTAGCCAGGTGGCCCTCCTTTATTAAAATTGGTATAATCCTTCTCAGGCACCGATTTTTTCAATTAACTTTACACGATAAATAAATCATCGAGATGAACCCTTTCACTCATCCCTATTTTTTGGCACTTCCCGGAGGGCCGGAACTGTTATTGATATTAGTATTGGTATTACTGTTTTTTGGAGGAAGAAAGATCCCTGATTTAATGAGGGGTTTGGGACGGGGCGTTAAGGAGTTTAACGATGCCCGTGGGAAAAACAAGAATGACAAGGAAGTCTCTGACAATCCCAAAAAGGAAGTGTTGTCAGATAATACACAAAATAATTCCTGATTTACTTTCTCTTATAGTTTGTTTCAGTTTACAGACATTGCTACATATCATGACGCACTAAGGTCAGGTACGGTAACCTGCGAAGATGCGGTGAGGTATTATCTGCAAAGGATAGATGCTAATAGTGACTTTAATGCATATACGTGTGTATTTGGAGATGAAGCACTGGCAAGAGCCCGGGAGCTTGATTCAAAAAAACGTAGTGGCGCATCGTTGGGTAAGTTGTTCGGTGTAGTAGTGAGTCTGAAGGATGTGATTAGCTATGCCGGGCATCCTTTAACAGCTGCTTCTAAAATGCTTTCGGATTTCAAAGCTGTGTATAGCGCTACTGCAGTGCAGGGATTGCTGGATGAGGGTGCGATAATAATTGGTATGTGCAACTGCGATGAATTTGCTATGGGAAGCACCAGTGAGCGTAGTGTGTTTGGCAGTGTGAGGAATCCGGTTGATAAAACGAAAGTAGCGGGCGGATCATCAGGCGGCTCAGCCGCTGCAGTACGTGCAGGTCTTTGTATGGTGAGCCTCGGAAGTGATACCGGAGGGTCTGTGCGACAACCGGCAGATTTTTGCGGAGTTGTGGGCTTCAAACCTTCTTACGGTAGTGTA
>JACFNA010000137.1 GCA_019455085.1 Chitinophagaceae bacterium | reverse complement strand
GGGAGACATCCCTGATTTCCTTGGCAAAGCCTTTTTATATTTATCAGCCGGCCAGCCCCCCCAATCAACCTCCGGATACGCCAAAACTCCCACCTATTAATAATAAATCACAGGCACTATCCGCTGCAGGTAAATCTCAGATAAAAGAATTTACTTTGTGGCTCTCACTCAATACATTGATTTAGATGAAGAATTTTCAGATTAAGAAACTGTTACCCCATCTGGCCGCTGTCGCCATCTTTATAATTGTAGCATCCGTGTACTGTAAGCCTGCATACCAGGGAAAAGTGGTCAACCAGCACGATATGCAGGGATGGCTGGGAATGGCTCAGCAATCGTTTGAGTTTAAGGAACAGCACGGTTTTTTCCCATTGTGGACAAATAGTATGTTTAGCGGAATGCCTGGCTACCAGATTGCACTTGACCCAGGTACTAAAATCAATGTGTACCTCCTGCATTATGTAGCCACACTTGGCCTGCCCAAGCCTGTAAACTTTTTCTTTCTCGCCTGTATTGCCTTTTACTTCCTATGTATTGTCGCTGGCGCCAATCCATGGGTGGGGATACTGGGAGGACTATCTTATGCCTATTCCACCTTTGATCCTATCATAGTAGCAGTAGGGCACGATACCCAAATGATTTCACTCGGATATGCTCCTGCAGTTATAGCCGGACTCCTGCTGTTGTTTCAAAAAAGATTCCTGACAGGATTTGTGGTTACTACCGTATTCAGCTCACTCTTGCTTGTACAAAACCACATTCAAATTGTCTATTACACCCTCATCATTGCGCTCATAATGGCCATTGGTTTTTGGATAAAATCATTCAAAGAAAAGCAGATAGCCATTGCTGCAAAGGCCACAATCTTTGCATTGATCGCCGGAATCATCGGGATGGCAACAGACGCGGTTTCTCTGTTCCCTACCTACGACTATGCCAGAGAAAGTATGCGTGGCGGCAGATCTGAATTAACCATAGGAGACACCACAGTAAAAACCCAGGGAGGACTAGATAAAGATTATGCTTTTCGCTATAGTCTGGGATTAGGAGAAACTTTCACATTTATGGTGCCGGGTTTATACGGTGGCAGCAACGGTGGTGACGAGTTTAAGCCTGACACTAAATTTACTGAGGAATTTTCCACGCTGGGTGTTCCTGCAGAACAGGCTGCCCAATACGAGAATGCCTATTCGTATTGGGGTAACCAACCTGTCACTTCCGGACCTGTGTATCTCGGAGCTGTGATCTGCCTGCTGTTTATTTTCGGCGCAGTGTATGTAAAAGGATGGCTGAAATGGTGGCTCGTTATTTCGAGTGCCGTCGGTATCATTTTGGCCTATGGTTCTAATCTGAGTGCCGTAAACTACTTTCTATTTGATTATCTGCCATTCTATAATAAGTTCCGTGCACCCACAATGGCACTGGTGATACCACAGCTTTGTTTTCCTTTATTAGGAGTCCTTGCAGTAAACAAGATGGTAAATCACCTCAAAGAGGAAGAACTACTCAAGAAATTAAAACTCACTGGTATCATCGCAGGTGTCCTGGTAATATTCATGGCACTATTCTATTTTTCTGCATCTTTTTCAGGACCAAATGATAAAGCGTTGAAGGAGGGATTAGAGCAAAACTTTCTCAGCCAGACACCTCAGGGCCAGCAGCCCACACCCCAACTCCAGCAACAGGCTGCTCAATTGAGCAGCAACCTTATTGGAGCGCTGCAAAGCGACAGAAAAAGGCACATGGGAAGTGATCTGTTGCGCAGCTTCATTCTCATGGCTTTAGCATGGGGCTTATTATACATGCTGGCTCAGGAAAAGCTTAAGAAAAACCTGGCATTCGGTGGTCTTATAGTATTATCAGGATTTGATCTCCTTGGAATTGCTTCCCGTTATCTCAACGAAAGTAAGTTCGTGGAAGAAAGCGAGTACAAAGCAGTCTTCAATCCAACAGCAGCCGATCTGCAGATACTGAAAGACCCTGACCATGCTAACTTCAGGGTGTTTAATCAAACTGTAGATCCATTTAATGATGCAAGCACCTCATATCACCATAACTCTGTGGGTGGTTATCATCCGGCTAAACTGGCACTATATAATGACCTGATTACGTACCAACTCGGAAAAGGTAACATGGAAGTATTTAACATGCTGAATACGAAATACTTTATCGTACCCAATCCACAAAACGGACAACCTGTTGCCCAAATGAACCCGGGTGCATTCGGAAACGTCTGGTTCGTAAAAGGAGTAAAAATGGTCCCTGATGCCAACTCAGAAATGCTCGCATTAGACAACACGAATCTCAGGGATACTGCAATAGTAGAAGAAAAGTATAAAGATCAGATAAAACCTGTGGAATGGGATTCAACAGCCACAATCAAATTGGTAAAGAACGATAACGACATCATTCAATACCAATACCAAAGTACTTCTCCACAAATTGCAGTATTTAGCGAGATATACTATCCACACGGCTGGAACGCTTTTGTAGATGGCACATCCACTCCCTACTTCAGAGCCAACTATGTGTTGAGGGGTATGTACCTTCCCGCCGGGAACCATAAGATAGAGTTCAAATTCGAACCCCAGCCATATTTGCTGGGTAAGACAGTTTCACTTGTATCAAGTCTATTGGTATTTCTGCTGGTACTTGTAGCTGGTATAATGGGCCTACGCCGTTCAGAAAGGGCGGCTGATGTTAAAGCGCCAGGAAACCCCGGATAAGTGACGAAATGATACCAGGAAAATTAATTTGGAAAGTTGGTTTTCTGCTTTCGGGGTTTTTCAGGCAGAACTCACAACATAACCTTTTTTTGTTCATCTCAGGAGATACAAAAATTGACAGAAGCCTTATATCCTTAGCACAGTTGTTCACTAAAAGAAAGCCAATATTCATACTTGCCGGAACATCCATCTCCTCATTACAAATAAGTAATTCTGCAATAAGTCAGTTCCACTTTAATGCCAAAAGAGCATTTGCACAAGCCTTCTATTCCGGAGTAATCAGTAAATGGATCGAATCATCAAATGATACCGTAATTGTAGGGGCGAATGATTCTTTTTTCAACAGTATCACTTTGACTGTAAGAAAGGATATTCAAAAAATTATCATCACCAATGGAGATAACTGGAAAAATATAGGTAGTAAAGTACTTCATAAAACAGATGTAATAATTTGTGATTCGGAATATCAAAAGCACAGTGCTTCAAAATCTCTGGTTACCAATGCTGAGAATGATCCTTTCAGTGGAGTCATTTCAGCAATTCACTATTACTTTGAGCTTGGTACCGCGCCTGTGCACAATCCAAACACACCACCAGAAGTGTTGTTTGTTTACAATGGCAAGGAAAGCAGGCAGGTACGGATCATGGCAGAAACTGCTAAAAGGGCGCTACAGGGTAACCTCAATGTGCAATTTACTTTTGTGGGCAATGTAGAGGAAATAATAAACGCTGATGAGTTGCCTAACTGCAATTTTTATGGTACCATTCAGGACTACAACACCATCAGAGATATCCTTTCTCAGTCAGATATTCTAATCATATTGGAAGAGGACGAGAATGTGCCTCCCTATCTTGCAGAAGCAATGTCTCTTGGAAAACCTGTTATTTCGCAGTCGTCAGGCACACTGACAGATTTCATAGAAGACGGGGTAAACGGTTTTCTTATCCCTAAAGACACGGAAACAAGGAAAATGGCAGAAGATATTTTCATCGCATTGGCTACAATAACTTCAGACAGCAGCACCCTGCAAAAAATGTCAGAAGCCAGTGCTGCTAAGGCGGGCATACTATTCAGCAAGAGTACATTTATTAATAAATGGAAAAAGGTGATTAAGATATAATCCTACAGATGTCTTAATTTTCGTGAGTAATAGTTATTTTGAAAACACTTTCAGTCATAATCGTAAACTACAATTCTGTTCAGGATATTCTTAACTGCCTGAAGAGTGCCTATCAATTCAGTGCTGCACACTCATTTGAATGGATTATCGTAAACAATGATATTAAAGAAAAAAGGAAAGAAGAAGTTGTAGCCGCCTTTCCTGAAGTACGGTGGATCGATATGGGATACAACGCAGGATTTGCCAGGGCAAACAATACCGGTATTCGTAATGCGGGAGCAAACACTATACTCCTCCTTAATCCGGATACAATTATCCAGGAAGATGCCATCAATCAATGTCAGAAGAGATTAGCATCATCACCATTTGTTGGCGCAAGTGTCCAATTAAAAAACCCTGACGGTTCCAACCAGATTACAGGTAATTACGTGATGACAGGTGGGCTCAACCATCTGCTTCCTCTTCCCTATCTTGGCTCGTTACTAAGGAAAATTGCATTTGCATTAGGTACTAAAAAGACGAATATCATCGCCGCAGGAACTGAAGAAAAAGTGGACTGGATTAATGGCGCATTCCTGATGGTAAAAAAACAAGCCATTGAAAAAGCCGGACTACTCGATGAAGATTTCTTTCTTTACTTTGAAGAGGCAGAATGGTGCAGCCGCCTAAACAAGCAGGGAGACTTATGCGTTTTTGGGGATATCAGTACCATCCACCTACAGGGAGAATCAGTGAATACAGCGCTCCAAACTGAAGGAAAAGGATACTCAAACCTCTCAGGAAGAAAAGGATTACAGCTTATCGTATCACAACATCTGCGAATAAGGAAACAATTTGGAGTATTTTGGTTTTCAATACATCTGCTGGTACATACCTTTGAAATTCCAATCTTCTTTGTACTTAGTTTTCTTGAAAACCTATTCAGATTGCGCAATCCTTTCAGGGATTGGTTAACTGCCCTTTCCTTTACAAAGAATGTAGGCACCTTATGGCTGCTGACTCCCCGGATTTTGTCAGGCAAACCCTATTTCTACAGAATGTTTTGATGGAAAAATAATCCTGTTTAATACGAAGGAACTGTTCGTATGGCCGGCCAGGTTCAGCGAAGAATCAACAATATCCTCATCTTACAACTAATTATTACTAAAAAACTGTGACAACAGGAATCACTCCGGAACACTGAACCTCCAGCGAATGAAAACAGGTGAATGAATCTTATGAATCTTTCTAATATACCTACGGACAATTGCCCGGAAATCAATAACAATGCACATAAAAAGAAGAAAGGAATCCCAAAAACGGAGTCATACTGAAGGACTCATTGACAGATATCTGCCTAATTCATAGAAGAAAAATAATAACATCTGAAATGAATTATTGATTTATTTTACAGCAACAATAATAATATGATAACGAAAGAATACGGAGAAGATTTTTTTGATGACCAGGCCGAGAAATCATACAAGGCCGCAAAACAAACTATCCCAATTTTGATGGACCTGTTAAATCCGCGATCAGTAGTGGATATGGGATGTGGTGTGGGTGCATGGCTCAAGGCATTTCAGGAAGCCGGTGCAACTCGAATCCTTGGTGTGGAAGGTGATTACGTAAAGAACATTAGGACTTATGTTCCAAAAGAGTATTATAAATACCACAATCTTGAAACTGAATTTATTTCCGATGAAAGGTTTGATCTGGCAATCTCACTCGAGGTTGGAGAACATCTTAAAGATTCATCTGCGTCAGTTTTCGTTAACTCACTTTGCAGGCTTGCTGATGTGGTGCTCTTTTCGGCAGCTATAATCGGACAGGAGGGCACTATGCATATAAACGAACAATTTCCTGAATATTGGGCTACACATTTTAACGCAAACGGCTTTGTCCCTGTAGATTATATCAGGCCAAGGGTCTGGGACAAATCCGATATCGAGGTCTGGTACAGACAAAATATGATTCTTTATGTAAAAGAGACTACGCTCAATACACTTCCCCAGGCACTTCAGACCTGCCAGAAAGAAACTCACAGTAATTATCTTTTCAGAATACATCCTGAATTATACTTAAATATTCTGAAGAGAAAATACCCTTTTCATTTTGCAAACTACTGGTGGTTTAAATTCAAACGCTCATTTAAGAAATTCTAAATTTGTACGAACCGGGAATTTTCCTGTAACTCTCTTTTATAACCGCAATGCCTGATCCTATTGTTTCCATAATCATTCCATGCTTTAATATGGGCGACTTTCTTTCTGAAACATTGCAAAGTGTGGAACAGGTAATTGATCCGGAAATCCATGAAGTAATCATTGTTAATGATGGAAGCACCGATCCCCATACATTAGACATCCTCTCAGCCAATAAGCAACACAGAGTTATTCATAAAGAAAATGGCGGATTAGCAAGTGCCCGCAATGCAGGTATCACTAATGCCAAAGCGAAGTATCTGCTCTTTCTGGATGCTGACAATCTGCTTACTGAAGGGTATCTGAAACAGGGGGTTGAAGTATTATCTCAACACCCTGAAATAGATATAGTATATGGTGAATCGGAAATTATTGGCGATGGTAGCGGACAGTTATTTACGAAGCCATTCGATCTGCAAACTCTAATGTCATATAACTACATAGATGCCTGTTGTCTGGTGAGGAAAACCATGTTCGACTATCTGGGTGGGTTCGATGAAAAAATGAAAATCATGGGTTACGAAGACTGGGAAATGTGGCTGCGGGCCGCACTTAACCACAAAAAGTTTTTCTATCTGGAAGGAATCGTAATTCAGAAATACAGAGTGAGGGGAGATTCTATGTTACGGAAGATTAACAAGCAAAAAAGAGATGCACTCTATGAACACCTTGAAAAAAAATATCCCGGGCTGATTAATATGGCAGGAGTCAGCGACTTCTATTACAAAAAGTTTGACATTCACCCTCTGGGCTGGACTGCCAAACTCTTTATCAGAAAATACTTTCCGTCCTGGTACAAACGACTGATCCGAAAAGGAAAAATAAGCAGGTATTTATAGTATCCCAAAACTATGGAATCAGAGTTTGCGTGCTACAAAAACAAAATTCAGGGTATTGAATTCATTGGGATGGCTACTTAACCTGTCAAGATTACCAAAAACCAGATTGACCCAAAACTTACCCAACGTAATTCTAAAAATAAAATTCTTAAATCTGGAAAGCAGTCCCGGATGCTGCGGTTTTTCATTAAACGCAATAATAATCATCTGCCCGAGTAATGCCCATTTACCACCATTTGCCTTTAAAAACTCGACCGCAAGGCCAGATTCCTTTGCCAATCCCTCAATTCCAAACTTTGTGAACCTGAAAAAATCGTATGGTACTTCATGGTGTGGCCAGGCCATAGGAAGTGACCCAATAAAACAACCGCCGGGCTTCAGGACTCTTGAAATCTCAAAAAAGGCTTTTTTATGGTCATACACGTGCTCCAATACCTGTGTACACAGCACTGTATCAAAGGAAGCATCTTTAAATGCCAGATTGGTAGCCGGGCATATTACATCTACTACTCTGAGACTCGATTGTTCCACATCACATCCGGTGTAGGAGTGTATAGTATCCGGAAAACTTGACTGGTAAGGCTTATTGCCACAGCCCACATCCAGCACATCGCCTTTCCCGTACTCGTGTATAGCGCGTTCCATATCCGGAATCAGAAATTTATATACTAAATAGTAGGGGCTGAGCAGAGAAACTTTAGTGCTGTGTAGCCGGTCAACGAGATGTTCTGCCATCTGAAAGTTCTTATTTATAAATAAGAGAGTACCAAAAATAGAATAATATTTTCTGTGGCCAAATTGAACAAAATCATACACTTTAATATTTTCCTCATTTTCTTCCATTATTATCCTAATCGGCTTTCGATACACAGGCAAACACATCCACACAATTTTTTAAATCCATTGAGACCAATATCTATTTTGGCTACCAAAATCCTTTACCTGACAGGTAAAGCACATTTATGCCCCTATTGATTTACTTTTGCCATCCAAATTAGTTCCTGTCTGATGAATCTATCACCACTCACAGCCGTATCCCCGACAGATGGCCGGTACCACTCCAGGACATTGCCGCTATCTGCATACTTCTCTGAATATGCACTGATAAAATATCGCGTCAAAGTAGAAGTGAGCTACTTCCTGTTTCTGAGTAAGAAAGGATTCTTCAAACTTTCTACGCAGAATCAGAAAAAATTGGAGACCATTGCAAACAGCTTCTCGCTTTCAGATGCTGAAAAGATAAAGGAAACCGAAAAGGTTACCAACCACGATGTAAAAGCGGTTGAATACTTCATCAAAGAAAAACTCAAGGCACTTCACCTCGAAAAATTCAGCGAATGGGTGCATTTTGGGCTAACCTCTCAGGATATCAATAATACCTCGTTTCCAATGATGTGGAAGGAGGCTATAGCCAACGAATACCTGCCGCAAATTAACAATCTCACCGCCACACTGAAACAACTGGCTGCTGAATGGAAGCACATCCCTATGCTCGCCAGAACCCACGGCCAACCGGCTTCTCCCACCCGTCTGGGAAAAGAAATAATGGTATTCGTGGAAAGATTAGAGGGCCAGATTAAGATGCTGAAAAGTATTCCTCATTCAGGCAAGTTCGGAGGAGCGACCGGAAACTTCAATGCCCACTATGCA
>JACFNA010000136.1 GCA_019455085.1 Chitinophagaceae bacterium | reverse complement strand
CATCATGGTAATCATCTCCTTGTAACCCGGAGTCTCCATTTCTACCTTAATAGGTAATTTAGCTATGTATGCTTTTTCCTCCTGAGGCAGATTGTTCAGTGTGTCCAGGCTCCCTTTTGCAACCATCGAGGCATATCTGCGCGGCACATTAGTAGCAATGAAGGGGATTTTGTTGTCTTTTGCGAAGTCGACCAGAGGCTTGTAATCTGTAGTAAAATTAGGCCATAGCCTTGCCTGTTTGGCAAGTTCTTTTGCATCAATGGTTCCTGAGAGATAACTGTTAAGTGGCTCCTGATTGTCTCTTTCGAACATCTCTGCACCCAAAATCAGTTTATCGCCTTTTTCAGCAAAAAGCCCTTTCTCAGTCTTAAGCTCCAGCCAGTGTATAATAGAATTGTTATGATGTTCGCCGAATAATACTACATCATAAGTACCCAGACTCTTTATCATGTCGGGGAATGTGGCCATCTGATTATCCTTTGAATAGATCTGATAAGCTTTCATATCCTGTGCTGATGCGGAAGTAGCCAGGACAAGACAAAGGAGGAGTGATACTATGGTACGTGACATTGAAGTTTGATTTGTTTCAAATGTAAATGGATTCAATCAGATTTAAGGTGCTTTCTCCTGCATTTTTTGTTTATCGATATAAGCAGGTGCAATGGACACCCCCGGCATTCATGTATGCAGTCCGTTGCTGATATAATCGAAATCTTCCTGAGAAAATGTTATTTGTGCCGCAGCCATGTTTTCTTCAAGGTGTTGTTCTTTAGAAGTGCCGGGTATCAGCAGGATATTGTCAGAATAGTTGAAGAGCCATTTTAAGGCTAACTGCTGCGCAGAGGCTTCATATTTAGCTGCCAGCCGCTGAAGCTTTCCATTAATCAGAATGTTTCCTGCGTTTATAGGATGCCAGGGAATGAAAGCTATTTGATGTTGTGCACAATATTGAAGTTCCGGTTCCCATCGCCTGTGATCAAAACTGAATTTGTTTTGCAGTGATACTACTTCCACTATTTTTCGCGCCTCCTCTACACTTTCTGCATCTAGTTCTGAAAGCCCGATATATCGAATAAGCCCTTTCTGCTGTGCCTCCCTGAGAAAGCCGAGCGTTTCTGCAAATGGTACTTTAGGGTCACGCCGATGTAGCTGGTAGAGTGCAATCCTTTCAAGCTTTAATCGCTTCAGGCTTCCATACAATACTTCTTTGAGATGTTCAGGCCTGCCGTCCGGAACCCACTTGTCAGGCCCGGGCCTTATCTGGCCGCCTTTTGTGGCAATCACTAAATCCGGTGGGTAAGGGTAAAGCGCCCTGGCAATTAATTCTTCAGATACATTAGGCCCATAACTGTCCGCTGTGTCAATGAAGTTGACGCCCAACGCTACAGCCTTCCTGAGCACATTGATTGCCTCTGATTCGTTTTTTGGTGGGCCAATGATTCCATCGCCTGTAATGCGCATTGCTCCAAATCCGAACCTGTTTACTTCGAGGGTTCCGCCGATTTTCCAGGTTTTGTTATCATGCATACCGGACATGATCACATCATTTTGAAACTATGATTACCTAAAGGTACCTGCATTGTTCCATCCATCAAAAATAAAGTCATCAACAATCTCATCGCTTTTTCCCATGAGGCTTATCGCTTTTGCGTCATTGACTTCGCTGGATGCCTGAAATAATTTTGCAACTGATAACAGATTGATCATTATGAAAAATCATAAAAGATGACAGAAGTACAAAGATTAGCAGGGTTTGTTCATAATAGTAATTATGAAAAACTTTCTTCCCGGGCGGTTGCATCGCTCAAGTTAAGGCTTCTCGACAGCCTCGGCTGTGCGCTGGGAGCACTTGATGGCACACCGGTGAAAATAATTCGCAAACAGATAAAGGAATTTGGGGGCAATCCGCTTACAACCCTCATCGGAGGTGGTATGACAGCTCCTGACCGTGCGGCGTTTTACAACTCAGCCCTGGTAAGGTATCTCGATTTTAATGACAGCTATCTCGCCAGAAAAGAAACATGCCATCCTTCAGATAATATTGGAAGCATGCTTGCTGCTGCAGAGTATGCGGGCAGAAGTGGAAAAGATTTTCTCACAGCACTGGCCATCGCATACCAGGTTCAGTGCCGGTTGAGTGACGAGGCTCCGGTGCGCGACAAAGGATTTGACCATACGGTGCAGGGAAGTTATGGAGTAGCAGCCGGCGCCGCTTATGCCTTGGGGTTAGATGAGGTGAAAACGGCTAACGCGATAGCTATTGCAGGTACTGCGTATAACGCTTTGAGAGTTACCAGAACGGGTAACCTGTCGCACTGGAAAGGATTGGCATTTCCTTCTACCGGATGGACATCCACACACGCAGCCTTCCTTGCAATGAACGGAATTACCGGCCCTCAGGAGGTGTTTGAAGGAAACAAAGGCTTCATGGAAAGTATAGCCGGTGACTTTACCATTGACTGGAGCAGCGAGGATTTGGAAAAGGTGACGCAGACAATTATCAAGCGCTATAATGCTGAAATACACTCTCAGGCTACACTTGAAGGAGTTCAGGAATTGCACCGCGCGCATCCGTTCCATCCTGAAGAAGTAGAAAAGATTGTGTTACACACTTTTGATGTGGCCTACAATATCATCGGTGGAGGAGAGGAAGGAGGAAAGAAAAACATCAGAACCAAAGAAGAAGCTGATCACAGTCTGCCCTATCTGATTGCAGTGATGTTGCTGGATGGCAATGTGCTGCCCTCGCAGTATTTGCCCGAGCGGATCATAAGGAAAGATGTACAGCAACTCCTTCACAAAGTGGAGGTGTATGAGAAGAAAGAATACTCTGACCGGTTTCCAAAAGAGATGCCTTGCGATATTACGGTTACCCTGAAAGGCGGTGCTGTTTTACGGGTTAATAAAAGCGATTATGAAGGATTCGTAACACGTCCGGCTTCGTGGGAGGTGGTGGAGTCTAAATTCAGAAATCTTTCCTCAGGCTGCATGGATACCCCATTTCAGGACAGGATTATAGATATGGTAAAGAATATTGAAAACTATGAGGTAAGAGACCTCATGCATGTGCTGGGAATGATCGGGGCAAAATAAAAAGTAACTAAACAATACAAATTAATAATTATGAAAGACAATAATTTTATTACGAATCCGGTTGCGTTTGAATGGCTGCAACGCAACGACAGGCCTCTGAAACCAAGGACTGTGGGCATGACGGAGATCAGAGCGGCCTATTATTCAAATTTCGGCATGCACTATTTCAAGGACATCCTTGAAATGTCGGGCAACTATGTGGACAGTATCAAGTTTGCAGGTGGCTCCTTCACCTTTATGAATCCCAAAAAGATAAAAGAGATGAATGATCTTGCACACCAGTATGGAGTGCTGGTTTCTACCGGTGGTTTTATGGAATATGTTTTGACAAAAGGGAAGGATGCAGTGAGGAATTATATCCGTGAATGTAAAGAGCTGGGTTTTGATATTATTGAGATTTCCACTGGTTTTATCCCACATCCGACTGGCAGCATGTAATTGAGGATGTACAAAAGGCAGGACTGAAAGCTAAACCTGAAATTGGAATCCAGTTTGGTGCAGGTGGAGATACGTCTGCAGGTGCACTTCGTCAGGAAGGGACACAGGACGTGGCCTATGCTATCAGTCAGGCTAAACGCTTTATAGATGCGGGAGCTTACCTGATTATGATGGAATCTGAAGGCGTTACCGAAAATGCAGACCCCTGGAGAGTGGATGTGCCTGCTAAGTTTATCAACGAACTCGGATTAGAGAAGGTGATGTTTGAGGCAGCCGATCCCAAAGTATTTAAATGGTACATAAAAAACTATGGTCCTGAAGTAAATCTTTTTGTGGATCACAGCCAGATCGTGCAGTTGGAGTGTACACGGGAAGGTATCTGGGGAACCAATGATGTATGGGGAAGAATTGTGACCTACAAATAGGAGCGCAATGATTAATTCCTGCAACACGCTGAAATTTAGGTGTATAAAAACCCTGGTGATGGATTGTGTTTGCAGGAATTTTTTTTTTGATTGTGTGGTTCTTGTTTTGAAGTCAGTTCTAAAATTCGGAAATTGGGCAACTTTCAATACATGGAATAGATGAATAAACCACTTTACGACTTTTTTACGGCTGATCACCGAAGGATTGAAGACTTATTTGACAAGGCTACTGCGAATATTCATGAAGTGAATGAGGATTTTTATCATGGATTTCGCACAGGGCTTTTGAGGCATATCAAGATGGAAGAAAAGATTCTTTTTCCAGCGGCTCAGAAAGGGAATGGAGGCGTACCGCTGCCATTAGCAGGCAAGCTGCGACTCGATCATGGTGCGCTGACCTCGCTGATGGTGGTGCCGCCTACGCCTGAGGTGATTAAAGTAATCAGGCATGTAATGGAAAAGCATGATCTTCTCGAAGAAGAACCGGGTGGGATGTATGATGCATGCGAAAAACTGACACAGGATGAGACTGATGAGATTCTGGCACAATTAAGAGAAGTTACCGAAGTGCCGGTGCATCCATATAACAAGGCTGAGTATGCGTTAGCTGCAGCCAAACGCTCTCTTGTAAGAGCCGGGTTCGATTTTGACGCTATAGCTAATGGGGAATAGCGGCTATGACCTTCAGTAGCTGAACACTTCCTCCAGTTTATAGTCTTTTAGTTTTTCCTGGGTGGTTTCCCAGTTTTGCGTGAAGCCCAGCATAAACCCACCGCCGCCTGCGCCACAAAGTTTAAGGAAGTAGTCTCCGTTGTCGAGGCCGCCTGCTACCTCCTTCTGAAGATGTGCGGGGAAGAATTCCTTCATGTGTTCCAGTTGGAAAGCACTTATATTATATAAGGATTTATAAAGCGTTTCATTATCGTTGTCCAGGAAACTGCGGATGGCCTGGTTGTTTCCTTCAGACACATACTTGTCAAAACTTTCCCTGAAATGAGGTATTCCCTGTAGCTCTTTAAACTGAGACATCATTTTGGATGTGGTTCGTGTATGCTCGGTATCAAGCAGGAAAATGATGTTTTTCTTGTCTTTAGAAGCATTAGGGATTTTTACAGTTTCAATATCCTGTGCATTCTTATAGAGGATGGGTTCATTAAGGATGATACTCAACGGGTCGAGCCCTGAGCTTACCCCGTGGAAATAAGACTCCAGATTCCCAAGTATTCTCTTTAGCTCTTTTAGTTTGTAATAGGTAATCAGTTTTACCTCATCCTTCAGGTTTTTGGCTTTAACCAGATATCTGAGTACAATCGCTGCCACAAGTGCACCGGAACTTCCTAATCCATATCCCTGAGGAATATTACTTCTGAAGAATAACCCCTGCTCCAGTTCCTGTTCAAAAAGCTTTACCTGCAATACAAAATCTTCGTCCATATGGCTGGATACGAAGGCACAGAACTTTCGGAGATATTCATTTGATTGAAGCGCTACTGCATTCTTATCAGACGACTTATAGAACTCAAACTGGCCGTGGTATTTTTCCAGTGGAATCACTAATGCCATCCCATTGTTCAACACTGCATATTCTCCAAAAAGGAGAACTTTTGAATTAAGCCGCTCCATTTACATAGTTTAAAGTGAGTCCGCCGGTTCCTGACTGGTCAAAAATAACTGAATTTGAATCTTTTATCACCATTTCATTTATAAATTCTTTTACCTGAGGTTCTATGTGCTCAGGATAAAGCAAATGCACATTGGGTCCAGCATCTAACGTAAAACAGAGCGGAAGTCGTGTGTCTTTTCTAAAATGAAAGATATTTTTGATTATTTGGACTGTTTGGGGACGAATAAGCATGTAATAATCCGAAGATGTCATCATCATGGCATGCAAAGATAGTGCTTCTCTTTCTGTGATAGAAATAAATGATGAAAAATCTCCATTTCTTAAGGTGGATACCATTTCCAGACAGTGTTTGTTAGCATCTTTGAATCTTGCCTCAGCATAGGGATGCCCCTCCATAAGTGAATGGCCTTTGCTGCTGGATACTTCCTTGGGTTCGGATTCCACAATGATAATCGCATCCTTCATAGATTTGAAATTATCGTGGATTTCAGTAACCGGAATTGCGAACTCGTTGGAAGATCCGGCAATCTCATCCAGTTGCCCCCATAGTGAATAGGGGCCATAAAATGATCGGCAGGCACTGCCACTTCCCAACCGTGCCATCCTGCTCATTTCCTTAAGGGCTGAATCATCAGACAGGGCAGGGTTGGCGGCTTTGAACAGGGCTGCCGCAATAGCCGCAAAGGCGGATGCCGAGGAAGCAATGCCGGTAGAATGAGGAAAACTGTTGTGAGAACTAAACCTCAGGGAGAAATTGTCCAGTAACCGGGAAAATTCTGGCCGGGCTTTCACATATCTCATCACACGATCGCCAAAAGCAGGGTTGAGATTGCCGTCAAAATAGTAGCTGAGCGCTGCTTCGTCCTGAGTCCTGGGGAGACACTCTAATACCACTTCTGTGTGGGCATGCGTGAGGGTCATACTCAGGGATGCGTTACAGGGAAGTTGGTTGCCATATTTGCCCCAATACTTCACGAGGGCAATGTTGGATGGATATTTTGCGGTTACCTTAATACTCATTCCTTATTTTGCCAATTCCTTAAAGGTAAAAATCGGCTGTTTTTGTTTCTGTTGAAAATATTTTTTTGCTTCTGAGATGTCTCTGAAAGTAGCCATCACAAAGTCACCGCCCCATGCCCCGAGCGATTTCACTGCATAGGGATAGTCTGGGAATAATTGCGCCTTTACGGTGGGAAAATGCAGGATGGATGACATTAATGCTTCACTCTGCATCATCAGTTTTTCCCAGTCGATTATGGAAGTGCATTGTGATGCAGCTTCCACTATCTGGTTCATTTCATGTAGTTGATCCTTTGTGGTAACTTTCTTTTTGAAAGCAGCTACTTCTCCTGCACTTATTTGCTTCTTGCCCAGATACACAAAAAGCAGATGGCTTGTAATGGCATCTGCAAGGCGAAATTCTTTTTCAATTTTATTTTCCTGAGAATAAATGAAGGGCATTGCTGCTGTGGCCGCGGCTATATCATAGCCTGACCCTCCAAAGGTTTGCTGCATCAAATAATAAGGATCTACTCCAGACCACTGGCTAAGCAGCGAGGTAAGCGTAGCGCTTGTTCCAAACCCATAGTGTCTGTGGAAATCGAGGTCAAATCGTAGGTGAAGATCCCTGATGGTGACAGTGCTGTGAGCGCTGATTAACTCCAGGAATTTCTGTGCCGTTCTTGCTTTTTCTGTATCGTTGGTTTCCAGAATCTTAAGGTCATTAGAAAAATGAATCGTTAGCCATTGGTTGCCAAATTCAAAAGCCTCCCATTGTATCCCTCCGGAAGGGTTCGCGGTTATCTGTAACTCCTGACCACTTGAAAGCGGGAGTGCCATACTTTGAGCGCCACGGAGTACAAGATACTCGCCAAATAATAACAGCTTTCCGGAAGCAAAAAATTTAAGTGCGTTCATTTCTCTAACCAACCTCTGGTTCCATGACCAACCCTCACATCAAAATATACTATTCTGAAAGGGGTAGGGCACCTTACCTATAGTGGCGAATGATTTTAATTTGTTTGAGTTATTACTTTACTTCAGTGAGGTGCCATCTCTCTGCAAGATTACGCACAGCAGATACGGACACAACCTTGTCTTTAAAGTACGCTATTACTTCCTCCTTGCGCTCTTCAGGTATGTTAAGTTGCTTTAGGATATTCAGCAGGTGCATCTTCATGTGTCCCTGTTGGATACCTACCGTCACCAGATTCTTCACTGCTGAAAAATTATTTGCAAGGCCTACTGCAGCAGCAATTGTCATCAACTCAGTCGCCGAAGGATATCCCAGAAGTTCCAGGCTTAGTTTCACTAATGGATGCAGGTTGGTCAGTCCGCCTACCACACCGAGAGCAAAGGGTACTTCCACTTCGAAGCGGAAGGTGTTGTCCTTGATAGTGGCATGGCTCAGTGAAGTATAGCGCCCGTTGTGCGAAGCGTAGGCGTGTGCACATGCTTCTACTGCACGAAAGTCGTTTCCGGTAGCAAGCACCACGGCATCCACTCCATTCATTATCCCTTTATTGTGCGTGGTAGATCTGTGTGGGTCTAATTCTGCTACCCGCACACCCAGCCGGAATCTTCTTGCAAACTCAGCTCCTGACATGCCTGGCAGGATATTGTCCATCTGGTCAAGCGTGGTTTCTACATGACATCTGACACGGCAGTTTGGAGTCAGGTTTGACAGGATACACATGATCACCTCCAGCCCGTCCTTTCTGAACTCACGTTTGGAAGCATGCCACTTCCTGAAGGTGGCAGAAAACTGTTCCAGACAGGAGTTTATAAAATTGGCCCCCATTGAATCTATCGTTTCAAAGGTGGCATACAATTGCATTAGCCCGGGCTCTTTATCACTGAAATCTTTCAGTTCGATATCCCTGATACCTCCGCCACGCTTCACCATATTCTCGGTAATATCAAAACAATCCTTTATCAACAGTTCTTTAAGCTCCTGAAAGTTGTCTTCAAGTTTTTGCTTGTCGTCTTTCCAAAGGAAATGTACCTGC
>JACFNA010000135.1 GCA_019455085.1 Chitinophagaceae bacterium | reverse complement strand
TCTCAAAAATATTTACAGACTTTATAGAACTCCATGGCGACCGCAATGTGAAAGACGACAAAGCAATGGTAGGCGGGCTCGCACTTCTGGATGGAGAATCAGTAATGGTTATCGGCCAGCAAAAGGGAACCAATACCAAGATGCGGCAACTCCGAAACTTCGGTATGGCCAACCCCGAAGGCTATAGAAAAGCATTAAGGCTGATGAAACTCGCAGAAAAGTTTGATATCCCCATCATTACATTTATAGATACGCCCGGCGCTTATCCCGGACTCGAAGCTGAAGAGCGTGGTCAGGGCGAGGCTATCGCACGAAACATTTATGAAATGCTGAAGTTACGCGTACCCGTTATCTGCATCATCATTGGTGAGGGCGCAAGTGGAGGCGCACTCGGTATCGGAGTCGGCGATAAGGTGCTGATGCTGGAAAACTCATGGTACACCGTTATCTCTCCGGAAAACTGTAGCTCTATCCTGTGGCGTAGCTGGGCACAAAAAGAGGTGGCAGCAGCGCAGTTAAAACTCACCTCAGACGATATGCTCAATTTTGGATTGGTTGATGGGTTGATAAAAGAACCGCTTGGAGGAGCCCATTGGGATTATGCCGAGGCCGCAGCCAATGTGAAGGAATATATCAAACCGGTTCTGGCAGCGCTGAAAGAAAAATCGGCCGAACAACGCATTGAAGAGCGTATTGAAAAATTCGGAAACATGGGCTTTTACGAAGAAGTAAAAGTAGAAAACTAAACTTTAAATACTGTGAACTTAAGACAACTGTTAAAGGGAACAGGTACAGCCATTGTTACCCCCTTTAACCAACAGGATGTGGACTATGCTTCACTGGAAGCACTAATCGAGTTCAACATCTCTAATGGCGTTGAATATATCGTAACGCTGGGCACCACCGGCGAAACCCCTACCCTATCCAAAGAAGAGAAGAAACAGGTTGCCAAATTCACAGTTGAAAAGGTAAATGGAAGAGTGCCTATTGTAATCGGAATCGGTGGTAACAATTCCAAAGAAATAGCAGACCAGTTATTACATGACGACCTGAGCGACTACGCGGCTATTTTAAGCGTAAGTCCTTATTACAATAAGCCATCTCAACAAGGAATCTACGAACATTACAAATTACTGGCTGACCATTCACCCAAACCTATCATTCTTTACAACGTTCCCGGCCGCACCGGAAGCAATATCAGCGCAGAGACTACCATTCGCCTGGCAAGAGACTGTGAAAAAATCGGTGGAATCAAAGAAGCAAGTGGCAATCTGGTGCAGTGCATGCACATTCTGGCTGACAGACCCGATGACTTTCTGGTTGTCAGTGGCGATGACCATATAGCGCTCCCCCTGATAGCCTGTGGAGGCGAAGGAGTGATCAGTGTGATTGCAAACTGCTTTCCTGCCGACTTTTCAGAACTCATCAGGATGGCGCTCAGAAACGATTTCCACGGCGCACAAAAACTACAGTACAAATTATTAGACGCAATTGATTTCCTTTTTGCCGAGAACAACCCTGCAGGTGTGAAATGTTTTCTCGCAGAAATGGGATTGATTAAAAACGAATTCAGGCTTCCTGTGTTACCCGTAAGCGAGGCCCTTCATAACAAGATCATTTCCTTCCTCAAAAATTATAAGAGTTGAATCGGCTTCTTTTTCTCTTTCTGTTTTTATCTAATTGCACATTTGCACAACAAAGCGTAAAGCTGATTATCGACTCCTATCCTGAGAAGAAAGGCGACACGTTGTTCCTTGCGGGCAACTTTAATATGTGGAATCCCGGCGACAAAAAGTATAGGTTCAATGCTGGGCCCGGTGGCCCTACACTTCAGATAAGTTTAGAAAAAGGTAACTACGAATTCAAGGTCACCCGTGGCAACTGGCAGACAGTTGAGGAACATAAGGACTTTAGTCCGATGAGCAACCGCAAAATGACCATCCTGTCAGATACCATCATCCACCTTTCCATAGGCGCCTGGGCCGATGACAGGCCGGGTGGCAATGCGCTGGTGACGCACACCGCCTCACCGCAGGTGCATATCATGGATACTGCATTCAACATGCCGCAGCTCAACCGGCACCGCCGCATCTGGATATATCTGCCTAAAGAATACGCACAAACGAAAAAGAGATATCCTGTGTTGTACATGCACGACGGACAAAATGTATTTGATGCAGCCACCTCTTACTCAGGCGAATGGGGCGTAGATGAATTTCTGGACACGCTGAATGCGGGTTGTCGCGAAGCCATTGTGGTGGCCATAGACAATGGGCTGAACAAAAGAATGAACGAATACAACCCCTGGGAGTTTATGAACTTTGGGCAAGGCGAGGGAGATGCCTATGTAGATTTCCTGGTAAAGTCACTAAAGCCCTATATCGATGCACATTACAGAACCCTGCCCAACAGAAAAAATACTTCTATTGCAGGAAGTAGTATGGGCGGATTGATAAGCCTCTACACCGTTATAAAATACCCGAAGGTATTTGGAAGCGCGGGAGTCTTTTCTCCGGCATTCTGGACTGCATCGGGCATCGACAGCTCGGTACTAGCTGACGGGGGAAAACTAAAATCAAAATTATTTTTCTACGCCGGAGGTAAGGAAGGCGAAACCATGATCCCCGATATGTTACGAATTGAAAAAGAAATCAGGAGGGAAAGCCGTACACCACTCAAACAGGTGATAGACAAAGAAGCAAAGCATAATGAGGCTGCATGGAGAAAATACTTTCCGGAGTTTTATAAGTGGATATTCTGCAAGTGAGCTTAACACTTTAACCGCAAAAGGCATATCGAATTAATTGTAATCGCTCCCGGAAATTCAGGATCAGCACTCCTGCTTCATCCTCCCTGCAATCGCTCCATTACCACATGCTTATATAACCTTCCAATGGGAATCTCTGTTTTTCCCAACTGAACAGCCGAACCATTATATCCTGAAATATGCTCCAGGGACACAATGTAAGACCGGTGTACCCGCAAAAATTTCTGGTCAGAGAATAAATTTTCCATCGCCGTAATAGATTGCTTCACCAGAATGTGCTTGCCATCTGTCAGAAATATCTTCACATAGTCTTTCCAGCTTTCAATATAAAGGATATGGTCTATGAAAATCTTTTTCATATCCCTATCCACTTTTAAATACACGAATGCATCTACGGGAGATTCAGACACATCAGCAGTATGGGGCATCTCTCTTCCTATCAATCGGTTTAGCTTGGTAACTGCCTTCACAAACCTTTCGAAAGAAACAGGCTTTACCAGATAATCCACTGCATCGAGTTCAAATCCGTCCACTGCATATTCACGGTATGCTGTAACAAAAATCACCTTAGGAGGATGCGAAAGGCTTTTCAAAAATTCAGTACCTACAATACGCGGCATTTTAATATCGAGGAAAATCACATCTACCCGATAATTGCGCAATATCCCTATTGCTTCTATAGCATTCCTGCACTGCCCAACCACCTCCATACCACCAATCTCAGCGATATACCTCGACAGTACTTTTAATGCCGGTGGTTCGTCGTCAATAAGCAGGCACTGCAGTTTCATAATTATTAGGTTGCACCATGATGGAGTTTGTCTTTCCGGATACACTTACCTGTTCCTTAAAGTCTATAACCAGCGACACCACAAAAAAATCACTCTCATCATTAAGTTTCAAGGTATGGCTATCGGGATAAATAAACTGAAGCCGCTTTCTGACATTGGCAATGCCGATACCATTATTCCCCGATGCAATACCCTCGTTCTTGCTATTGGTGATTTTTGCCCACATCCTGCTTCCTTTTACCGACAGGTCCACACTGAGCCAGGGTTTCTCTATCTGCTCTGACGTGCCATGCTTGAAAGCATTTTCAATAAATGGCAGCAGCATGAGTGGCGCTATATAATGTGCTCCCACATTCCCGTTAATATTCCATGAAATATCAATTCTATTTCCATAGCGCTCCCGTTCCAGCTCAATATAATTCTTCATTATTTCTAACTCTTTTTCCAACCTTACTTCCGGCGCCTTGCAGTCATATAGCATATAGCTCAGCAGGTTCGACAGTTTTAGTACCAGTTCGGGAGTTTTAGGAGAATGTTCAAGCGAAAAAGAATAAATATTATTGAGTGTATTGAACAGGAAATGAGGATGTACCTGTGCCTTCAGCAATTGCAACTCGGCTACCATCTTTTCCTGCTGTACATTGAGCAGATCCTGTTGTTTCTTGTTCCAGAATTTAAAAAACTTTATAACCATTGGAATTGCTGCGGAGGTAGTAAGACACAGGTAGCAGAATGCCAGAGGCCCCGCCGGAAGTATATCTTTAAACCCCATTGCTTCCTGCAAAGGAATATATATAAATGCCCTGAACCACTGGTCAACATACAGGCCCGCAAATCCCCAGGCGAGTATTAATAATAAGAACTGCACCAGCTTTTCTTTCATCAACAACTGCGGAACGGCCCAGTAAGCCATCGGATAGCCATACAAAATAAACACGGGCAACCACATGGTCATATTGATAACCTCTCGACCATACGATCCGGGAGATCCTAGCAACTGCCAGAATAAAGCCCATATCAATGTATGAAAGATCCAAAATACAGTATGGCGCGCCATTCTATACTTTGCAGAAAAAATAAAGTCGTTGTACAGAAATGTATTGACTGAACTCAGCAATTTATTCATTGGTTCATGTTTTTAGACATCCCGGGTAATTGGTAGCGTAATCGTTTTGAAAGAACCACATCGAAGTTATTAAAAGCACCTCACTCCAAATACAGGAAAAAGACTAAGTGCACAATTTTCCGACAAACGACCAATAAATACCAGTTTGAGGTATCTGTCCCTAATTATTGCTTTATCTCTATAAATAACTCCATTGGGCGATTAACATAAGAAAACTGCATAATCAGTTTCTACATTAGCCGAAGCATCAGGCAACACACTCGTTTGATAACTTCTAAAATCAATAATCATGAAGCAGAAGGCACAGATGTTCCAACTCTTACTACTCACTATTCTATTCACACCCTTAACACACTTCACAATGGCACAAAAGTCAGCAGCCGACATGGTTAAATCCGCAAAACAGGAGATCGAAAACCTTACTCCCCAACAGGCAAATGCTGAAATAAAAAAGGGAGACGTAACAGTAATTGACATCCGCGAACCAGATGAACTTTTAAAAAACGGGAAAATTGCAGGCGCTACAAATGCACCCAGAGGCATGCTGGAATTTTATGCTGACCCAACCCTTCCCTATCACAAAGCTGAATTTGACAAAGAAAAAAGAATCATACTCTATTGTGCTTCCAGTGGTCGTTCTGCATTAGCTGTAAAGACACTGAAAGAGATGGGCTATAAGAATGTAGCGCATATTGACGGTGGGTTTAAAGCGTGGATCGCCGAGGGCCTTCCCACAGAAAAATAATGAACAACTTACCAATAATCAAAAAATAATAGTTATGAAACAGATCTTACTCATTCTTGTTGCATCTGTCTTTATGTATTACGTCAATGCACAAAGCATTGGCATAGGCACTACCACACCAGATGCAAGCGCTGTCCTTGACGTAAAAAGTGGCAACAAAGGCATGTTGGTTCCCCGTGTAGCGCTTACTGCCATAAATGTAGCTGCGCCAATTACCGCTCCCGCTGATGCTTTATTGATTTATAATACTGCCACTGCCGGTACAGGTGAGAGCGCCGTAAGTCCCGGGTTTTATTACTGGAATACCTCTACTATGCGGTGGACAGCCATCGCAACCAGAACATCTGATGCAAATCAAGGTAACGTTGGCTTTGGTGCCTGGAGTGATTGCCCTTCTGCAATCAGCAACATCGGAGCATACAATCCCGTATATGCAGAGGATGGTATTACTGGAGATAATCTTGGATATAGTGTATCAATATCCGGGGATTACGCTATTATCGGATGTGACGTGAATAGCTCGATTGACAATAGTGGCTACGCATATATTTTTCATTTTGATGGAACAAACTGGATGTTACAACAAAAAATTTCAGCAAGCGATGCTGCAGGTTACGATAGATTTGGGTTTTCGGTCTCCATGTCCGGTAATAATGCCATCGTTGGGGCATGGGGGAAAGAATCTGAAAAAGGAGCTGCCTATATTTTTCATTTTAATGGAACAAACTGGGTAGAGCAGCAAAAACTTATGAGTTCAGATGCCGCAGTGGGTGATCATTTTGGAAATTCAGTCTCTATTCACGGTAGCTATGCTGTTATAGGCGCTAACGGGGATGATGAATATATGGGGTCAGCATACCTTTTTCATTTTGATAACACCAGTGGCAATTGGGTACAGCTACAAAAATTTACTGCAGGCTCCCGTGAACGTGAGGAATATGATAATTTTGGAAATAGAGTTGCTATATATGGACTTAATATTATAGTGGGTGCCGTAGAAAAGGATGACCAAAAAGGGGCAGCTTATGCATTTTATTCACCCGACAAAGGAGTTACCTGGGTGGGGCAGCAAAAATTGACACCAGGCAATGGATCCCCTGGATATTTCTTTGGGAATAGCATTTCCATTTCCGGCAATCACGCTTTTATCGGGATGTATGGTGATAACGATTACAGTGGTTCAGTTTACGATTTTTATTTAGACGGAACAAGTTGGATACTGCATCAAAAGCTGATTGCAGGTGATGGTAATAATAAAGAGGGATTTGGATCCAGCGTCTCCATTTCCGGTAATACTGCCATTATTGGATCTGTGTCTGTGGGACAAACCAAGGGGCTGGGGTCCGTATATATTTTTCATTTTGATGGTACACGTTGGCTGCAGCAGCAAAAGATCACAAGACCGGGAGGTAGTGGCGATCCTGAATACTTTGGATGGTCTTGCAGTGTGGATAATAATGGCCGGTTTGTAATTGGTGCATATGGTGCAATGGGGGGCCAGACTGATGGCAGGGGTAAGGCATTTTTCGGAAAAATAAATGAATAATATTCAAAACATCATTCCGGGTAACCATAAGTGTAATTCGTCTTCAATACAAAACATAAAAATTAAGACAAGTATGAAACAAATAGCATGCTTACTCATCGTTTGTTTTATTTCATTTTGCAGCACGGCACAAAACGTAGGCATAGGCACATCTAATCCATTAAACAAACTGCACATTGCCGGCGGGCTTCGGGTAGATACTTTGGCAAATGGTATTGACGGTGGACTCTTGCAACATGACAAAAATGGCGTAGTGTTCAGCCTGAAATTTACAGGTCTGTCAACTGATGTACTTCGTGGAGATGGCACATTTGGAGCAGGAAGTACAGGAGGCTCTGGATGGCTGCTCAATGGAAATTCGGGTACTGACCCTAACACCCATTTCATTGGAACTATTGATAAAACTCCCTTGAGGTTCAGGATCAATAATGCCAACTCCGGGCGAATTGATAGTGCAGGATTCAATACATCATTCGGGTTTCGCACTTTAGATTCTTTAACAACTGGAACTTACAACAGTGCATTGGGTTATAAATCCCTTATCAGCAATACTAAAGGAAGCTATAACACAGCTTTCGGAGCGAATGTACTCCGCTCCAATACAACTGGAGGACACAACACCGGCATCGGAAACGTAACACTATTCAGCAATACAACAGGAAAGAACAACACAGCAATAGGAGAACAATCCATGGTGGATAACACCACGGGTGGATTTAATACTGCTTTAGGGGTACAGTCATTGTATTCCAATATTTCCGGAACAAGTAATACAGCATTGGGTTTAGGTACATTAGTTTCCAACACGTCCGGAAACGGCAATACTGCTGCAGGCAACTACAGCCTCGGTGGGAACACTACAGGGGGATTTAATTCTGTCTTTGGAATTTCTGTAATGGCAGCAAACGAAACCGGGAGCAATAATACCGCAGCAGGGAATTCAGCGCTTTTAAATAATATTTCCGGGTATTCAAATGTAGCTTTCGGTACCAGTGCATTGTTTAATAATATTTCAGGAAATAATTTGGTGGCTATTGGTGACTCGGCGATGTACAATCAGAATGGTGGAGATGGTTTGAATACAGCCATTGGTTCTAAAGCTTTATTTAGTAATACTACCGGAGCCAGCAACACAGCTACCGGAATTAATGCATTAAATAATAATACTACCGGAAATCAGAATACAGCTTTTGGAGCCTATTCCTTAGGTAATCTTACCGGAAACAGTGATTATAATGTGAGCGTAGGAGACAGTGCGGCAAGAAACCTAATTAACGGTAGTAATAATGTAGCTCTGGGAACATGGGCATTTAAAGATCACACTTCAGGCAACCTGAATACTGCAGTTGGAAATTTTGCAATGGGTGAAAGAGAAGAAGGTAATGAAAACACTGCCATCGGACAGGGTAGCCTATGGAATACCAATAGCGATGTGAATACTGGATTGGGAAGCATGGCAGGTTTTGCAAATGTTTCAGGAACTATGAATACATTTATAGGAGCCTACTCAGATGCGGTAGCAGATAACTTAACCAATGCTACAGCCATCGGTTATGGAACTGTCGTGAATGCGAGCAACAAAATTCGCCTGGGAAATTCATCAGTTACAGTTATTG
>JACFNA010000423.1 GCA_019455085.1 Chitinophagaceae bacterium | reverse complement strand
AATACCGTTGAGAACAGCAACGCCAAACAAGGCAATGAATCCGATCCCGGCCGAAATACTGAATGGCATATCACGAAATAATAATGCGAAAATGCCACCAATTGCACTCATCGGAATTGCTGTATAAATCAGTACTGCCTGTTTTACTGAATGAAAGGTAAAAAACAGAAGAATAAAAATCAAAAGCAGGGCAACCGGAACAGCAATCAGCAGCCGCTGTGATGCTTCCCTGAAATTTTCAAAGGTCCCACCAAAAGTGTAATAGTATCCGTCAGGTAAACGAATTCGTTCATTGAATTGTTCTTCGATCTCTTCAACCACACTTTCAACATCGCGGTCTTCTACATTAAATCCAATAACAATTCTGCGCTTACCGTCTTCACGGCTGATCTGTGCAGGCCCGGTCGAGATGCTGATATCTGCAACTTGTGACAGGGGAATCTGGGTTCCGTTTTTTGCCGGAATATAAAGCTGGCCAATTTCCTCAATTTCTGACCTGAAAGAACTATCCAGCCTGACAACCAGGGCAAACCTTCTTTCGTTTTCGTAAACAACTCCCGCCTGACCTCCGGCAAATGCCGTACTAACAATATGATTCACTTGTTCGATTGTCAAATCATAGTTTGCAAGTTGCGACCTGTTATAATTGATAACAAGCTGAGGTAAGCCGATTACCCGTTCAATACTTGGAGCAGTCACACCTTTTATGGTTTGAATTAGCGGAGTAATTTTATTGGCATACGCCAGTAAGGTATCTACATTTTCTCCGAATATTTTTACTGCAACATCCTGCCTGACTCCTGTCATGAGTTCATTAAAACGCATTTGAATCGGCTGGCTTTTTTCGAAGAATACTCCGGGAATGACTTCTAGTTTTTCCATGATTTCATCTCCAAGCTCAGCATAAGAAATCTTTCTTGTCCATTCTTTAACTGGTTTCAGGATAATAATCAGATCAGTGACTTCAGGTGGCATTGGATCCGTTGGTACTTCTGCACTTCCTGTTTTGCCGACCACCATTTGCACTTCATCAAATTCTTTAATCAGCCGGGATGCCTGCATTGATGTTTCCAGGCTTTGAGAGATGGA
>JACFNA010000422.1 GCA_019455085.1 Chitinophagaceae bacterium | reverse complement strand
AGGAACAAGATAAACGCTGGTGGGAGCAGGCTGAGAAGTGGGAAGAGCAAGATAAACGCTGGCAGGAACAGACTGAGCAGCGGAAGGAACAAGATAAACGCTGGTGGGAGCAGGCTGAGAAGTGGGAAGAGCAAGATAAACGCTGGCAGGAACAGACTGAGCAGCGGAAGGAACAAGATAAACGCTGGTGGGAGCAGGCTGAGAAGTGGGAAGAGCAAGATAAGCGCTGGCAGGAACAGATAGAGAAGTGGAAAAAACAAGATCAGCGCTGGCAGGAGCAGGCTGAACGGTGGGACAAACAGGAAAGTAAATGGGAAGAAAACCAGAAGGTTATTCGCGATATCATGGAATCTATCAAAAAGATGGACCGGAAATATGACAGCACTATCGGCGCATTAGGCGCCCGGTGGGGATTAAGGACTGAACAATCATTCAGGAATGCCTTGAAGGGAATATTGAGAGAGGTTTCCGGATTAGATGTAATTAATGTCATTGAATATGATGAGGAAGGGATAATTTTTGGACGTCCTGAACAGATAGAATTAGATTTAGTGATAAAAAACGGGCATTTTATGATATGTGAGATAAAGTCATCTATTAGCAAATCAGATATGTATATATTTCAGAAAAAAGTAGATTTCTATCAGAAAAAACATAACAGAAAGGCCCGGAAGCTTATTGTGATCTCGCCAATGGTAGATAAAAAGGCTATGGAATTTGCAAAAGACTCAGGTATATTAGTTTACAGTTATGTTGAAGATATAGAGTCGGAGATTTTTTCTGTTTAACTAGAATTTTTAATACATGAATAATTACTATCCTTCCCTGGAAGAGTTTAAACAACTTGCCTCGGCCAACAATATTGTGCCGGTATACAGACAACTGTTTGCGGACGCACTTACCCCTGTTTCTGCATTTCAAAAATTATCAGATTCTAAACATGCCTTTTTACTTGAAAGTGCTGCCGGCGGAGAAAAAATTTCGAGATATTCCATCCTTGGGTCTGACCCATTTCTTGAATTTACTTCGATGGGTACGAATGTAGAAATTTTGAGGAAAAATGGAAATAATGAAAAAATTCAAACAACAA